>JAASTF010000072.1 GCA_021767525.1 Paracoccaceae bacterium | reverse complement strand
TACGAGGCGCTGCCATGACCGCGCGCCGCTGCATCCCCTGGCCCGACAAGCGCCTGCGCACGCCCGCCGCCCCGGTGGACGAGATCACCGACGAGATCCGCGCCATCTGGGACGACATGATCGACACGATGGAGGCGATGCCCGGCGTGGGCCTGGCCGCGCCGCAGATCGGCATCGGGCTGCGTTTGGCGGTGGTCGACGCCAGCAGCGAGCGCGGGAAGGCTGTGCGTATGGCCAACCCCGAAATCCTGCACGAAAGCGTGCAGTTGCGCGACCATGAAGAGGCCAGCCCCAACCTGCCCGGCGTCTCGGCCAAGATCAGTCGCCCGCGCGCGGTCACGGTGGCGTTTCTGAACGCAGACGGCGTGCGCGACCGGCAGGATTTCGTGGGGTTGTGGGCCACCAGCGTGCAGCACCAGATCGACCATCTGAACGGGCGGATGTATTTCGACCGGCTGAGCAAGGTGAAACGGGACATGTTGCTGCGCAAGGCCAGGAAAGGCGGGCGGTGATCGCCTTGGCCTTGTGCAGGAGCGAGGGGCCAGCCCCTCGCGCTCCCCGGGATATTTATGGAGAGAAGAAGCAGACATGCGCGTGATTTTCATGGGAACGCCCGAATTCTCGGTCCCGGTTCTGGAGGCGCTGGTCGAGGCGGGGCACGAGGTGGCGGCGGTGTATTGCCAGCCGCCACGGCCTGCCGGGCGCGGCAAGAAGGATCGCCCGACGCCCGTTCATGCCCGCGCATTGGAGCTGGGGTTGGACGTGCGTCATCCCGTCAGCCTCAAAGGGGCCGAGGCGCAGGCGGAATTTGCCGCGCTGGGGGCGGATGTGGCGGTGGTGGTGGCCTATGGGCTGATCCTGCCGCAGGCTATCCTGGACGCGCCGGCGCATGGCTGCCTGAACATCCATGCCAGCCTGTTGCCGCGCTGGCGCGGTGCGGCGCCCATTCATCGCGCGATCATGGCGGGCGATGCGGAAACCGGCATCTGCATCATGCAGATGGAGGCGGGGCTGGATACCGGCCCGGTGCTGCTGCGCGAGGCAACGGCGATCGGACCCGAGGACACCACCGGCCAGCTGCACGACCGGCTTAGCGGCATGGGTGCGCGGCTGATAGTAGAGGCGCTGGCGCGGCTGGACGCGTTGACGCCAGAACCGCAGCCCGAGGATGGCGTGACCTATGCCGCCAAGATCGACAAGGCCGAGGCGGCTGTGGACTGGACCCGGCCCGCCGCGCAGATCGATCGGCAAATTCGCGGCTTGTCGCCCTTTCCCGGCGCCTGGACGTTGATCGGGGGCGAGCGCGTGAAACTGCTTGCGAGCCGGATGGCGGACGGGCAGGGTGAACCGGGCGAGGCGCTGGACGACGGGTTGCGCATCGCCTGTGGTAAGGGCGCCGTGCAGATCACCCGCCTGCAACGGGCGGGCCGGGCGGCGCAGGACGTGGCCGAGGCGCTGCGCGGTATGGCGGTGCCCAAGGGCACCAAGCTGGGGGAATGACGCCATGTTTCCAACGCTGATCGGCACGGTCGTGATCGCGGGGATCGTGGGCTATGTCGCGGAAAAGACGGGCTTTACCCATAACGGATATCTGCAATCCATCATCATCTGCGTGGGCGGGGCGTTCCTGTTCTATTTCGTGCGGCTGATGTTCGGGCTGAAATTCGGCAGCGCGGGGTTCGACGCGATCCTGTCCTCGATCGGCGCGCTGATTATCGTGCCGACGCACTGGCGGCGGTAAGGGGCGGGCCGATGAGCGTTGTCATGCTTGTCATCATCGGCGCGGCGGCGGGGTTCCTGGCCACGCGGCTGATGCGGATCGAGGCGGATATCATAACCACGGTCGCCATCGGCATCGCCGGTGCGCTGATCGGCGGGCTGGTTCTGCACCTGCTGCTGACGGTGATGGGCGCCTTTGCCGGGCTGATCGGCGCGGTTCTGGGGGCGATGCTGCTGATCTGGCTGTGGCAGACCTATGTGCAGAAAAAGTGATCAGCCGCCGGGCTTGAGCGTGACGGTCACCGGCTGACCGGCCCAGCCATCCACCGAACACCGCGCGCGGATTTGCACCTGGCGCAGGCCATCGGGCACCATGACGTTCGACAGCGACCGGGTAAACGGCTGCTCGGTCACGTGGGGGTGGTGCAGTTTGCGGATGCCGATGCGTTGGCCGTCTGGTGTCAGCACCTCCCACCCGTCGGCGTAGTGATCCCAGCCGGTGTCGGGGTGGCGCAACGTCACGTCGAACCGCCAGCCCATGCCGCTGCGGCTGGCCTCGGCCCGTTCAATGACGGGGTCACCCGCGTAAAGCGGAGCGGCAAGGCCCAACAGGGCCAGGGAGAGGGAAAGGATACGAGTCATGCCGCTTTAGATAGCAGGGGCCGGCGCTGCACCGCCATCACTTTGCCGTGTCGGCCGCGTCACCGTTGCGCATCAGCACCGCCCGTGACTGCGAGGCGAACTCGCGCCGCCACAGAACGCCAAGCGTGATCGCCGTGGCGGCCATCAGCGGCAGCGCGCCCAGCATCCAGGCGGTGGCGCCAAAGGCGAAATAAACCGAGCGCAGGCCGCGGTTGAACCCGCGCACGGCGGTGATGTTGATCTCGGCCGCCTGAGCGGCGCGGGGCCAGGCGGCGGGATCGTCAGGATCGTTGGGGACCGAGCCCATCAGCACCAGGCAGTAGCCGAACAGCCGATGCGCCCAGACGAATTTCAGAAAGGCATTGGCCAGGAAGAAGACCGCCAGAAGCAGCTTCAGCTCCCACACGATGCGGGGATCACGGCCCAAGGTCAGATCCTGCGCGATGCCCTGTAATTGCTCGGCATTGCCAATGAGCGCCAGCGCCCCGCCGATGGCAATCATCGTGGCCGAGGCAAAGAAAGACGTGCCCTGCCGCAGCGTTCCGAGGGCCTGTGCGTCGAAGATGCGCGGTTGGCGCGTGACCATCACCTGCATCCATTCGCGCCGGTATTGCGCCATCAGCCGCGAGACCGAGAGCCGCGTGCGCGGCGGGTTCTCGATCAGCCAGCCGATGGCGGCCCAGGCAACGAGGATCGTGCCAACGGCGACGAAATCAAGCGTTGTGAACAGGCGCAATAGGTCAAGCGTGTCGCGCATCGGGCGGGCCGGGATTGTTGCGGTTTGGCGAAATCCCTGCCGGTTTCACGGGGTGGACGCAAGGCCGCAGGGCGCGCGGCTTGCGCGAATCCCATAATTGGTCTAGAAATTTTACCAATTACCGCATCCGGAGGACATGCGATGGAGATGCCAGCCCCGAACCAAGCAATCCTGGGTCTGAAAGACAGGCTGGTTGCCCGGTTGCAGACCGTGCTGCCTGCCGATGCGGTGATCCACGATCAGGCCGAAACCCGTGCTTATGAATGCGATGCGCTGACCGCTTATAAATGCCCGCCGCTTTGCGCAGTTCTGCCATCCAGCACGCAAGAGGTGTCGGACGTGCTGCGCATCTGCCACGAAATGGGCGTGCCGGTGGTGCCACGCGGTGCGGGCACGTCGCTGGCGGGCGGTGCGCTGCCCACCGCCGACAGCGTGATCCTGGGCGTGGCGCGCATGACCGAGGTGTTGGAAACCAATTACGACGACCGGTTCGTGCGCGTGCAGACGGGCCGCACCAACCTGAGCGTCACCGGCGCGGTCGAGGCCGATGGATTTTTCTATGCGCCCGACCCGTCCAGCCAGCTGGCTTGCGCCATCGCGGGCAATATCGCGATGAATTCGGGCGGGGCGCATTGCCTGAAATACGGGGTGACCACGAACAACTTGCTGGGCGTGACGATGGTGATGATGGACGGCACCGTGGTCGAGCTGGGCGGCGCGCATATGGATGCCGGCGGGCTGGACCTGCTGGGGCTGATCTGTGGCTCGGAGGGGCAGTTGGGCGTGGTGACCGAGGCCACGCTGCGCATCCTGCCCAAGCCCGAAGGCGCGCGCCCCGTGCTGATGGGATACGACAGCAACGAGGTCGCGGGCCAAGTCGTCAGCGACATCATCAAGGCGGGCGTTCTGCCCGTGGCGATCGAGTTCATGGACCGCCCCTGCATCCGCGCGACCGAGGCCTTTGCCAAGGCGGGCTATCCCGATTGCGAGGCGTTGCTGATCGTCGAGGTTGAAGGCTCGGACGCGGAAATCGACGAACAGCTGGGCCTGATCACCCAGATCGCCCGGCGGCACAACCCGGTCGAGCTGCGCGAAAGCACCAGCGCCGAGGAAAGTGCGCGCATCTGGCTGGGCCGGAAATCGGCCTTTGGCGCGATGGGGCAGATCAACGATTACATGTGCCTCGACGGCACGATCCCGGTCAGCCAGCTGCCCTTCGTTCTGCGCCGCATCGGCGAGATGTCGAAAGAATACGGGCTGGACGTGGGCAACGTGTTTCACGCGGGCGACGGCAACATGCATCCGCTGATCCTGTTCGACGCCAACAAGCCCGGCGATCTGGAAAAATGCGAGGCGTTCGGCGCCGACATTCTGCGCCTGTGCGTCGAGGTGGGCGGATGCCTGACGGGCGAGCATGGCGTGGGCATCGAAAAGCGCGACCTGATGGTGGATCAGTTCGCGCCGGACGATCTGGATATCCAGATGGCGGTGAAGGACGTGTTCGATCCGCAATGGCTGCTGAACCCGGCCAAGGTGTTCCCGCTGGACGCCTCGGCCAAGCGCCGCGCCGCGTGACAGAGCGCCGGGGGCGCTGCCCCCGGACCCCCGGAGTTTTCTTGGCAAGATGAAGTGATGATGACACCGCAAACAGAGGCCGAGCTGGCCGAGATGGTTGGCGCGGCACAAGGGCCGTTGCACGTGTTCGGTGGCGGCACGCGGCCGATTGGCCGGCCCGTTACAGGCGAGGCTTTGAGCCTGTCGGCGCTGTCGGGGATCGTGGAGTACGAGCCGGGGGCGCTGACGCTGGTGGCGCGCGCCGGAACGCCGGTGGCCGAGATCGAGGCAGCCCTGGCCGCCGAGGGGCAGCGCCTGGCCTTCGAGCCGATGGATCACCGCACCTTGCTGGGCACCGAGGGTGCGCCGACGATGGGCGGAGTCGTGGCGGCCAATGTCAGCGGCCCGCGCCGCGTGGCGGTGGGGGCAGCGCGCGATTTCCTGTTGGGTGTGCGCTTTGTCGATGGCACGGGCCGTGTGCTGAAAAACGGCGGGCGGGTGATGAAGAACGTCACCGGCTATGACCTGGTCAAGCTGATGGCGGGCAGTTACGGCACCCTGGGCGTTCTGAGCGAGGTCAGCCTGAAGGTGCTGCCGCAACCCGAAGCGGTGGTCACGCTGACCCTGCACGGGGTGGATGCGGCCGGGGCGCTGGAGGCGATGACCCGCGCCATCACCAGCCCCTACGAGGTGTCGGGCGCGGCCTATCTGCCTGGCGACACGCCCCGCGTTTTCCTGCGGATCGAGGGCTTTGCCGGCTCGGTCGCTTATCGCGCGGCGCAACTGAAAACGCTGCTGGCCGATCTGGGCCAGATCACCCAGACCGACACGCCAGAAGAAAGCGCAGATCAGTGGCGCGCCTTGCGCGATGTCGAGCTGCTGGCAGGGTGTGCCAATGTTTGGCGCGTGTCGATGACGCCAAGCGCCCTGGTGGACCGGTTGCTGCCAGCCCTGGGCGATGCGTTGGGGCCATACCAGCTGGATTGGGCGGGTGGCCTGTGTTGGCTGGGCGCAGATGCGGGTGCGGGCGCGGCGGATATGCATACGCGCCTGCAGGCGCTGGTTGCCGATCCGGCGATAAACGCGGGCGGTGGCGGTCACGCCACGCTGATCAAGGGCGACGCGGGGCTGCGCGCCCAGGTGCCGGTGTTCCAGCCCGAGCCCGCGCCGCTGGCCGCCCTGACGCGCGGCTTGCGTGAAAAGTTCGACCCGCGCGGCATTCTCAACCCCGGGCTTATGGGCTAGGCCGGGGATGGAGATCGTACTCGTCATATTCGGCCCGATGGTGCTGGCCTTCGTCATCCTGGCGCTGCTGCCCGCGGGCCGGCCCTATGCTATCGGGCTGGTCGTCGTTCTTGCGATTTGCGCCGCCATCGCGCTGCAGCCCTTGCCGCCATCGAACGGGCCGGACGACTGGTATCGCGGTATCGGCAACATGGGGGGCATGCTGGGGCTGGCCGCTGCGCTGGCCACCGCGCCGGCGCAAGCTGCGCGCCATTTCAAAAAGCTGGCCTGGCCCGCCTATCTTGGCCTTCTGGCGCTGACCGTTTTCGTTGGGCTGGGCATCCTGAGCACGATCGGATTTTGACACCATGCAGACCACGTTCACCGAAGAACAGTTGAAAAATCCTGGCACGGCGCGGGCCAACGAAATCCTGCGTGCCTGCGTGCATTGCGGGTTCTGCACCGCGACCTGCCCCACCTACCAGGTGCTGGGCGACGAGTTGGACAGCCCGCGCGGGCGCATCTACCTGATAAAGGACATGCTGGAAAACGAGCGTGTGCCGGATGAAAAGACGGTCAAGCATATCGACAGATGCCTGTCTTGCCTGGCCTGCATGACGACCTGTCCCAGCGGCGTGCATTACATGCACCTGGTCGACCACGCGCGGGATTATATCGAAAAGCATTACGACCGGCCCTGGCATGACAAGGCCTTGCGCTGGGTTCTTGCGCGCATCCTGCCCTATCCGGCCCGGTTCCGCATCGCGCTGCTGCTGGCCAAGATCGGCAAGCCCTTTGCGCCGCTGATCCCGGATGCGCGGCTGCGCGCGATGCTGGCGATGGCGCCTAAGCACATTCCGCCCGTCAGCCGCAATGACGACCCGCAAAGCTTTGCCCCCAAGGCGGAAAAGAAGATGCGCGTCGCGCTGATGACGGGCTGCGCGCAAAAGGCGCTGAACACCGATATCAACGATGCCACGATCCGCCTGCTGACCCGGCTGGGGGCCGAGGTGGTGGTGGCCGAGGGCGCGGGCTGCTGCGGGGCGCTGACCCACCACATGGGCAAGACCGGCGAAAGCCACGCCACGGCGGCGAAAAACATCCGCGCCTGGGCGAGGGAAATGGATGGCGAGGGGCTGGATGCGATCGTGATCAACACCAGCGGCTGCGGCACCACGGTCAAGGATTACGGGCACATGTTCCGGGCCGAGCCGCTGGCCCAGGACGCCGCCCGCGTCAGTGCAATCGCGATGGATGTCAGCGAGGTGCTGGTCAAGCTGATGCAGCCCGAGCATGTCACCCTGTCGCCCAACATGGCGCGGATGGCGCTGGCGGGCACGGATGCGGTGCGCCCGGTGCCCGCGGGCGACGGGCCGCTGACCGTGGCCTATCACGCGGCCTGTTCGCTGCAACATGGCCAGCAGATCAAGACCTATCCCAAGGATCTGTTGAAAACCGCCGGATTCACCGTGGTCGAACCCGCCGACAGCCACCTGTGCTGTGGCAGCGCGGGCACCTACAACCTGATGCAGCCCGAGATTTCCGCCAAGCTGAAAGAGCGCAAGATTCGCACGCTTGAGGCGCGCAACCCCGACGTGATCGCGGCTGGCAATATCGGCTGCATGATGCAGATCGGCAGCGGCACCGAGGTGCCCATCGTGCATACGGTCGAATTGTTGGATTGGGCGACGGGTGGGCCGGTGCCGCCGGCGCTGATGCGGCCCGAAACGCGGGCTCCGGACGTGCCGATCCTGCGCTAGACGCCAAACTTTCGCCCCAATTCTTTCGTATCACTGGCCCTATCCACGTGGATAGGCGGACGATGCTGCGGCACTATATTTTTTGCATGATGGTTTTTGGCCTCGCGACCCAGGCCGGGGCGGGGGATACACCCCTGTTGCGTCTGGACACCGGCGATCAGTCGCGCGGCTGGGAGGCGGTTGGCCGCCTGGAATTCGATGGCGAGCGCTTTTGCACCGGGGCCCTGATCGGGGACGACCTGGTGTTGACCGCGGCGCATTGCCTGTTCGACAGCGAAACCGGCGCGCGCGTCGATGATGCGGGGATCGAGTTTCGCGCCGGCTGGCGCAATGGCCGGGCCGAGGCCTATCGCATGGTCAGCCGCGCCGCGGTGCACCCGGATTACGACTATCGCGGCGCCAATGCCGCCGACCGTGTGCGCAATGACCTGGCACTGTTACAGCTGGCCCAACCCATCCGCACCACCGCCGTAACCCCGTTCGACACGGTGGCAGGGCGCGGCTCGGGTCAGCCGGTGGGCATCGTGTCATACGCCCATGATCGGGCCGACGCGCCTTCGTTGCAGGAAATGTGCGACGTGATCGGCTATGACAGCGGGGTGCTTGTCACCTCGTGCGATGTTGATTTCGGGTCGAGCGGCTCGCCCATCTTCAGCTTTGAAGGCGGCACCGCGCGGATCGTGTCGGTGGTGTCGGCCAAGGCCGAAATGCATGGCGAGCCCGTGGCGCTGGGCACCGATCTGTCGCGCCCCCTGGCCGAGCTGCGCGAGATCCTGGAAAACGGCGAGGGCCTGTTCCTGCGTGCGCAGCGCGGCATTTCCATCGGGTCGGACAAACGGGCCCAGCGGGCGGGCGGCGCAAAATTCGTCAAGCCATAAGATGATCGGTTTGCGGCATATCCTGGCAGCGGCGCTGATCCTGGCCGGCGGTTGGGCCCAGGCACAATCCAGCGGACTGGACCGCCTGTCGCGCCGCGGCGAGTTGCTGGGGTGGGAGGCCGTGGGCCGTATCGATCTGGGCGGTGGCATGTGCACCGGCGTTCTGATTGCACCCGACCTGGTGCTGACCGCCGCGCATTGCGTGTTCGACCGAACGACCGGACGCCAGATCGCGCCTGAAGACGTGACCTTCCGGGCGGGCTATCGCGATGGTGTTTCGGTGGCCGAGTCGGGCGTGTTGCGGGTGGTGCCGCATGAACGGTTCGATCCGCGTGGCGCCGACAAATCCCGCACGATTCCCTATGACGCCGCCCTGTTGCAACTGTCGCGCACGATCCCGGCGATGACCGCGGCGCCCTTTGCCATCTATACAGGCACGGCGACCACCGGCGCGGTCAGCGTCGTGTCTTACGGGCGCGGCCGGGCCGATGCGCCGTCATGGCAACGCAGCTGCGCGCTGCTGGGGCGCGGGCAAGGCATGATGGCCTTTGATTGCGATGTGACCTTCGGCTCGTCCGGGGCGCCGGTTTTCATGAAAGAGGGCAACCGGGCGCGCATCCTGTCGCTGGTGTCATCCGGCGTGGTCGAAGGCGACGCGCGCCGCTCTTTCGGGATGGAACTGGGCCCCGTGGTGGCCGACCTAAAGCGGCAGCTGCGCGGTTTGCCCAGTCGCAGCCTGTCGGGCACGCTGAACGACGGTGCGCGGCGGATCACTGTCGGGGGCGGGCGCAGCGGCAGCGGCGCCAAGTTCATCCGCCCAGGCGGCTGACACGCCCGCGCGCGCCAAGGTCTTGAAACGCGCCTTCGCCTTTCCCACATCCGCTATCAGCTGGGTCGCCTTGAAAGGGGCCCGGTGCTTGGCGGCCTGTCCCGACGGGAAGGCCATGACATCACAGGTATCGCTCAGACGGAGGATAAACCTATGCAACGCTTTGATCTTGCACCGCTTTACCGCGCAACGGTCGGGTTCGACCAAATTGCCGACATGATGGATCGCGTCTTTGCCAATGACGTGAGCCAATCCAGTTACCCCCCTTACAACATCGAAAAGACCGACGAGAACGCCTATCGCATCTCGATCGCCGTGGCCGGCTTTGCCGCCGACGATCTGGGCGTCGAGGTCAAGGAAAACGCGCTGATCGTCACCGCCCGCAAGGCCGAGGAAGACGGCGAACGCACCTATCTGCACCGCGGCATCGCCACCCGCGCCTTCGAGCGCCGGTTCCACCTGGCCGACCACGTGCGCGTGACCGGGGCCAGCCACGCCGACGGGATGCTGCATATCGAGCTGGAGCGCGAGATTCCCGAGGCGCTGAAACCGCGCCGCATCGCGATTGCCAGCGCCGACAGCGCCGCGCGCAAGCAGGATGTGCTGGACGCCGAAACCGTCAACTGATCGTCCCCACGCGTCCCTGTGGAACGATCCCAAGCGCCCCGGCCCGCGTGCCGGGGCGTTTTGTTTTCAGCATCACGATTTATGTCAGGTGTATTGACTTAATTGGGTGACGTGGGATTATGTCAGAAATTCTGACGTATGAGTTCGCCATGTACCTGACCGATCTTTTCGCCACCCGCGCCGGGCGCATGCAAGCCTCGGAAATCCGCGAGTTGCTGAAGCTGCTGGACCGCCCTGGTATCCTGTCTTTCGCCGGCGGTATTCCCGACCCGGCGCTGTTCCCGGTTGCGGCATTTCGTGCCGCCAGCGCGCGGGTGCTGGCCGATGGCATGGCCGGGCAATCGCTGCAATACTCCACGTCCGAAGGGCACACGGGCCTGCGCGCCTGGATCGCGCGGCATATGGGCCAGCTGGGCGTTGCCTGCACCCCCGACAACATCCTGATCACCAGCGGCTCGCAACAGGCGCTGGATTACCTGGGCAAGCTGTTTCTTTCGCCCGGTGACACGGCGCTGGTGGGCTGGCCCACTTACCTGGGGGCGCTGGGGGCCTTCAACGCGTATGAGCCGCGCTATGACCGGCTGGAGGTGCAGGACAACCGCGCGCCCGACGCCATCGCCAAGGCCGCACAAGACGCGGGCGGGGCGGTTAAATTCGCCTATGTGACGCCCGATTTCGCCAACCCCACGGGCGTCACGCTGACGCGCGACCAACGGTTGGCCCTGCTGGAGCGCGCCCGGGCGCTGGACTGTGCCGTGATCGAGGACGCGGCCTATCAGGCGCTGCGCTATGACGGGGCGGATGTGCCGCCGATCCTGGCGCTGGAACAGGCGGCGACGAGCGATATCGACGCCTGCCGCACGATCTATTGCGGCAGCTTTTCCAAAACGCTGTCGCCGGGTCTGCGGGTGGGCTGGGTCTGCGCCGCGCGGCCGGTGATCGACAAACTGGTGCTGCTGAAACAGGCGGGCGATCTGCACAGCGCGACACTGAATCAGGCGCTGGTGGCCGATGTGGCGGCGGCCGTATTCGATGACCACCTGCCGCGCCTGCGCGCGGCCTATGGCGCGCGGCGCGATGCGATGTTGGCTGCGCTGAAACAGCACATGCCCGACGGTGTCAGCTGGACCCGGCCCGAGGGCGGGATGTTCGTCTGGCTGACCCTGCCGCGTGGCATGGACGGCGCCGCCCTGCTGGCCCGCGCGCTGGATGAGCAGAATATCGCCTTTGTCCCCGGAGCGGCGTTTTTCCCCGATGGTTCGGGCACCAATACGCTGCGGCTGAATTTCTCGTCCCCCGACGAGGCGCAGATCTCGGAAGGCATCGCGCGGCTGGGCCGGCTGCTGCGGGCCTGATCCAGCGGAGTGGCTGCGCCACGCATGTTTTGTTTGGATGGGGGCTCTGCCCCCGTCTGCCTGTGGCAGACTCCCCCGGGATATTTCCGGAGAGAGGAAGCTGGGCGCTGATTGAAAAAGGGCGACCCGAAGGCCGCCCCTTTGTGCCGTGAAGCACGTGTGGATCAGACCGACATGCAGACGTATTTCATTTCCAGGAATTCCTCGATCCCGTGGTGGCTGCCTTCGCGGCCCAGGCCCGATTGCTTGACGCCGCCGAAGGGCGCCACCTCGGTCGAGATGATGCCGGTGTTGACGCCGACGATGCCGT
>JAASTF010000001.1 GCA_021767525.1 Paracoccaceae bacterium | reverse complement strand
GCGCAGAAGGAGGCCGGGCAGGGCCAGGCCGCGGCAGTCACGGTGGACCTGGGCCATACAAGCCTTGAAATCCTGACACAGGCGGTGATGGCCGGGGCGACCCCCGCACCAAGACTGGCTGACCCGATCATGCTTAAGGCGCGCCAAAGCATCGCGATCGCCCTGTCCAACCCCGACCCGGCGCGGATCGACGTGGCCGCGATACTGGCGGCGCTGAACACGGTGCGCGGCCATTTGGGCGGCGATATCTCGATGGCGCAGGCTTTGGAAATCGTCTTTGCCGGGGCCGGTCCTGCCACCAGCCGGTTGGATTTGCCGGATCATATGCTGGCGTTTTTCGACGGGGCGGATGGCGCCGGCGGTCTGATCCATGAATTGCGCGAATTGCGCCTTGCCCTGGCCGATGGCACCCGGCTGGGTGCGACGCTTGCCGCGCAGCTTACCGGTGATCGCAGCGGGGCCGCGCTTGTCACGCTGCTCGATGACAAGTTGTCAGCGCTGATCGCCCAGCAAGGGGCGCTGGGCCTGGCGCTGGGCCAGTGGCCGGTCCCTTCTGGCGCGGCACCCGCCGCGCTGATCGTGACCCCCGCCATCCGGGTGCCGCCGGACGGCGATGCGCCGGCCGGTGTCAATGCGCATATCTTTCAGACATCGATCACCCTGCCAGGGGGCGACGAGGCGGCGGTGCAAGGGCTGCAGAACGCGCTTGTCCTGCCCTTTTTCACCACGCCGGTGCGCAGCGGTGAAACGCCGCAAGGCGCGTTCGACTGGGGAGCGGATACGGCGAACCTGACCGATCCCGTCGTCACACCCGACGGTGTCAGCTATTTCGCGCGGATCGCCGAGACGCTGGAAAGCTGCCTGGTGGGCAACGCCACTGTTCAGATCGACATGATCGGCCTGGCAAGCCCGTCCTGGGATGGCCCCTCGGGCACCGCCGCGCCAGACCGGTTGAATTACTACCTTGCCGAAGGGCGCCGGCTGGGCGCGATGCGGCGTCTGGGCGAATTGATGGATGCCGCAGCCCTGCCGCGCGTCCTGGTCACGCTGGCAGATGGCACCCATGCGCCGATGACCCAACTGATCGATGCCAGCGCCGCCGCCGGTACGCTTGAGTCGTTCCTGCCGCGCTTTGGCAGGTTCACCGACACGGCCGATTTCGAGCGTCGCCGCGACACGTTGCTGGGTATAACCGGGCTGAGCCCTGACATCGAAAGCCCGCTGGAAGAGCTGTTCGCACGCTCGGTCGTGCTGCGCATGGTGCGCAGCGACGCAGGCCCGTGCGCCTTTTAGGTCTGCGATGTCCAGCCCTCGGCCAAAGCCTGCAGCCGCGCACGGTCCAGCAGAACCAGCCGGCGGTCGCGATTGGCCAGGATACCCTGCGCGGTCCAGGCGGTGATCTGACGGCTGACATTTTCGCGCGCGAGGCTGCAAAAGGCGCCCAGGTCCTGTTGCGAAAACCGTTCGGTCAGGGTGATCGCGCCGTAGCTGTCGGCGGTGCCCCAGCCATCGAACAGGCATAACAGGGCACGCGCCAGTCGCGCCTCGGCCTCGGGCAGGGTTTGCGTGACGAACATATCCGAGGCATTGCGCGCCTTTCGGCACAGCTCGACGATGATCGCGCGGGCCAGCGCCGGGTGCGCGCCGATGAACTTCAGCAAAGTCTCGCGCGGCAGGAACCGCCCGGTCACGTCGGTCGCGGCCACCGCATCGGCTGACCGACCGCCCCCGTCCAAGGCGGCGATATCGCCCAAAAGCGCGCCGGGGCCCATATGGGCCAGCACCGATTTGCGCCCCGCGACCGACATGGTCGACACCTCGACCCGTCCGCTTTCGATCAGGATCACGCCGGTGCCCGGATCGCCGATCGAAAAGATCGTCGCCCCGCGGGCAAAGCGCACGGGCCGGGCGGTGCCGAACAAGGCCTCGGGCGCATCATCGCCCAAGGCGCGGATCAAAATGCGGCGCAGATCGCCATCAGAAGCCGCCTCGCCGTTCATATACGCCACCGATCTGATTTGATTGGCAAATCACTAGCACAGACCGCCCCCCGTGCCGAGGAAAATGACGCACGGCGCGGGCGTTCAGCCCGCTTCCAACGCGGTTCGGGCGCGGCGGGCCAGAATGTCGACCCCCTCGCTTTCGGCCAGGGCCAACCCGTCTTGCAGCAGCGCACGGCCCTGTTGCCGATGCCCGCGGGCCAGGTGGATCAGGCCCAGGGCAATGGTGTGCCGTGTGCTATGCGCGCTTTCCAACCCGTTGGGCAGGGCGTGGCTGGCGGCGATCGTTCGTTCGGCCAGGCGCAGGGCGCGCGGCCGAAGCTGCGCGTAAAGCAGCATATCTGCAAGGCCGGGGCGGGTGGCTGGACGGCCGGGCGCGCCTTGCGGCCGCTCGGACGCGGGATCGATCAGCCCGGCCAGCGCCAACAGGATTTCGCAGCGCGTGGCAAGAACCTGGTGCATCAGGTTCACGTTGCCTTTTGGGCCGATATACCGCTCCAACGCGTTCAGCTTGCGCCAGCCACGGGCCAGGGCGCCTGCGCGCAGATCGGCGAAGGCGCTTGTATAGGCCATCGAGCCCTCGATGTTGCGGTCGGCCATGCGCGCGGCCTCGTGTTCCAGCGCGGCGATTCCGGCGGGGGCGTCGCCGGGCGCGCCCAGGAAGGAGGCGCAGAAATAGACGATGCCCAGGCTGACCCTTTCATCGCCCGAGCCGGGGATGACGTAATCGCGCGCGTCCCGTATCGCGTCATGAGCGCGTTGCGGGTCGCCTTCGACCGCGTGAACCAGCGCGCGGGCCCATTTCGCATAGCCCATGGCCCGCCGGTCGTTTTGGGTGACCGAGAAGGTTTCGATGGTCTTGACCTGCGCCAGCGCCTTGCGCCGCTGCCCGGTCGAGCGGTAAGCGGACGACAACAGGTAGTGCGCCGTCATCGCCATGTGACGGTCGTCGGTTTGCAGGGCGACGGGCGCGATTTCGGCAGAGAGCCGCTCGATCGTGGCGATATCGGCGCGCTTGCTTTCGTCAAAGATCCGCATCAGGGCGACCTTGGCCCAAGCCGCGCCCCAGTCGTCGCCCTGCCTTTCGGCCTGGTCCAGCGTCGTTTGCGCCATCCGGTGGGCGGCGTCATAGTCCCAGGCGTGGGTCAGGGCGATTGTCGTCAGCATCCGGGAAATGCCCAGCGACGTGGAATAGCCCATCGCCTCGAGCCGGGGCAGCAATTGCCGCGACAGGGCCATACCGCGCCGGAAATCGCCCATGTTGTCCATCGCGCGTAGCCAATACACCGCCATGTCGGCATAGCTGCGATCGTCCAGCAGACCGGGATTGCGCACCTCAAGGTCATGGGCCCGGGTCGACAAGGCATCGGTTTCGGCCAGCGCATAGGCGCCAAGGCTGTGCCCGGCGGCGCGCACAAGATGCGGCGCGGCCAGTTCGGGCGCGTCCGAGTGCAGATAATGATGCGCGACAGCCGCCGCCAGATCGCTGTCGTTGCCTTGCGCGGCGTCCAGCGCCCGGGCGATCTTGTGGTGCACCTCGCGGCGGTGGGCAGACAGCAGGCTGCCGTAAACTGCGTCGCGGATCAGCGCATGTACAAAGCGCCATCGCCCGGGCGCCACCTGTTCGATCAGGCCGGGGGTCTGGGCGATACCAGCCAGGTCGGCGGGGCGCTGCAACGCGGCCTCCAGCGTCGAGGCGGCGAAAACGCGACCGATGGTCGAGGCAAAACGCATCGTTTCCTGCTGTGTGGCACCCAGCCGGTCGATACGTGACAGCACCATCTGCTCTAGCTGGCCGGTCACCAGCGGGCCGGGATCGTGCTGCATGTCGGCACCGGTGTCGATTATCGCCAAATGCCCGTCCTGTGACAGTGCGCGGGCGATTTCCTGCGCGATCAGCGGGTTGCCTTCGGCCTTCGTGGTCACGAAACGTGCCACCCTGTCCGAGATCGGCATGGCGATCGTCGCCTGCGCGATGCGCGCGATGTCAGGGTCATCCAGCGGCGCCAGGTCCAGCACGGTCACGTTGTCTCGCGCGATCCAGTCCGGGTCATGGCCGGGGCGTGCCGTCAGCAGCAAAGGCAGGCCGCTTTCCACCAGCCGCGCCAGCAGGGCGCCAGAGGCCGGATCGATCCAATGGGCATCTTCGATCACGAACAGCGTCGGGGCGTCACTGGCGATCCGTTCCAGCAGCTTCAGGTATAGCAGGCGCAGCCGCAACGCGCGGCCGGTTTGGTCACGTATGTCGTCACCGGCGCCGATATCCGCCTACTCGGCCCTCAAATCGGGGTGGCGCATCAGGATGGGCGCCGCGGGGTCTGGCACGTCGCCGTCTGCTGCCACATCGGCGGCCTGGCGGAAGATCTCGGAAAAGGGCTGGTAGGCGCGCGAGTTCGACGAAGGCTGACATTGGCCGGTCAACACCCGTAGGCCGCTTGCGATGCTGGCCTCGTGAGCGAGGCGCGATTTGCCTATGCCCGCAGGGCCCCGCAGGAACATGACGCCGTGATCGGAGGGGTCGGACAGGGCGGACAGGATCTGCCGCAACTCGGGCCCGCGACCCACCAGCCCGACCAGGCCGCGCCGGCGCGCGGCGTCGAAGCTGCTGACCGCCACCTCGGCGCCTTCCAGCTTGTGAACCCGCACCGGATCGGGAAAACCTTTCAAGGTGACATGCCCGATATCGGCGCTTCTGACATGGCCCTCGGCCTGTTGGCGCACCGCGTCGGAAATCAGCGTTTCGCCCGGCATGGCCAGATCCTGCAGGCGCGCCACGGTGTTGACCGCGGGACCGACCACCTTGATGCCGCCATCGTCCAGCCGCGCGACCATCGTGTTGCCGCCGGCGATGCCCACCCGGAACAGGATCAGGGCGTCGAATTCGGATTCCAGCCGCTGCCGTTCGCGTTGCAGCCGGTCCTGAAAATCAAGCGCCGCGCGACAGGCGCAAAGCGCCGCGTTTTCCAGCGCCCGCGGTGCACCGAAGGCGGCCAGGATGCCATCGCCCGCGGTATCCACCACATGCCCGTCATGGGCGGCGATGGCGGCGCGGGCGTGATCCAGCACGATGGTCAGCAAGGCATAGACCCGCTCGGGGCCGATGGCCTGCGAAATCTCGGTAAAGCCGGCCATGTCCGCCGACAGGATCGCCGTCCAGCGCGTGTCGCCCTCAGGTGTCGTCGGCATAGCGTTTCGCGGCCTTTTCGGGGTCGTTCAAAAGGGCAAGAAGGTCGGGAAAGATGTCTTTCCATGCATCGCGTCCGACAAAGCAGTCCATGTGGCCATAGCCCTGGTAAACATGCCTGGTATAGCGGTCGGGCCTTTCGTTCACGCGGCGCAGCCAGTGATAGCTGCGCAGCGTCGCTTCGGGCAGGATTTCGGGGTTTTGCGCCCCGGAAAAGAAATGCACCGGCATATCCAGGTTGGCGTGGCCGTCGTAATACCGGGTCTTGCCGTCGGGCCGGACCGTGCCATCGGGAGCCAGCGTCGCGCTGAGCAGTTTGCCGGCGTCGAACATCAGCGCAAGATGCAGAAACGGCGTCGACGAGACAGGGCCGAACATCCGGTGGATGTAATTATGTGTGGCCTGGTTGAGGTTCTCGTGCCGGTAGGTGGGGCCATAGACAAAGTTGATGCGATGGCAGGTCGGGTTCTTGCAGGGCACATCCGAGAAATGCGGCACCGACCACAGCAGCGCGTCCATCGCGGCGTTCAGCGGCGCGGAATAGGTTTCGGTGGGCGCGCGCACATCGACGACCGGCAGGCCGGTCCTGGCCAGCGTCGCCAGCTCGTCATCGAGGCCCAGCATGTCCACCAGAGGCCACAGTGCGGGCGGCAGGCCGTTGGCGACAGCACCGCCGATCTGGGCGTCGAACTGGGCATTCTTGAACCAGTTGACGATCCCGTGCGCGCCCACTTGCGAGGCGATGATCGAACGGATGCGCCTTTCGCCCGCCAGCACGGCCATGAACAGCGACAGCGATCCGACGCAATGCGCCAGAACCTGCACCTTTGCGGCACCGGTGCGGGCCAGAACCATGTCGATCGCCGCGGGCCAGTCCTTTTGCGCTACGTCATCGATGGTAAAGCGTGTCGTGCTGCCGGCAGCATCACCGCTGCCGCGATAGTCGAACAACCACACGTCGAACCCGTCTTCGACCAGCATTTCCACGATGTTGGTGAACGTCGTCGGCACCGCAAAGGCCGACGCCTTGACGCCGAAACCGTTGGCCAGGATCACCGGGCCTTTCAACGGCGCGCCATCCGGACGGGGTTTGCGATAGCGGGTCAGTTTCAGAACCACGCCCGGCTCGGGTTCGGGGTACAGGATCTCGGGCGTCGGCAGGTCGGGCCGGGCCGGGGGCGTGTCTTGCAGATCGCGATAGGGAAAGTTGACGCCATAGGCGTAGATCCCGCCATAGCTGCGAAACACCAGCCCTGCCGCCCGCGCCAGAAAGCGCGCCTTGAACGCCTGCGCCACCTGTTCCGAAGGGGCGGGCGCCCGTGTTTTTGCTGCGTCGGCATCAAGTATCGCCAGCGCCGCCTTGGCGCAAAGCACGCGAAAGCCGGTTTCGCGAAACAGCGCCGGCAGCTTGGACACATCGGGCCTTTTGCAGATCGGCCAGTCCGCGCCACCGCCGACGGTTTCCTTGATCCTGTCCCAGACCGACTGCGGCGCATCCGTCAAATCGTCATAGCGCACGTCAAAGCCGTGCGCCTGCCGGATCGCGTTTTCCAGGCTGACCTGCATCCGCCCGCGCGCAACCGGCGTGTCGCCGTCCAGGATATCGACATCCAGATCGCACAGATCGCGCCACCAATGCCCGCCCTTGCGATGTTGCAGCGTCTTGCGCCCGCGAAACATGAAAGAGGTGCCATCGTCATGCGTCAGTCGCCCGTCATAGGTGACGCGCCAGCGGTCCACCGCGCGCGGGTCGAGCGCGAGAAACTTGAAGGTCCCTGTCAGGTGAAACGTGCCGCCCAGCCCCGCGCAGGTGAAGCTGGCGTGTTTCATCTCGGCGCTGCCCACGGGCTCGGCGCCCAGGGCCGCGATGCGGTCGGCCGTCAGCGTGGCTTTCAGATGGCAGGGCCAGGCCCCTTCGCCCAGAATGTCGTGCGCGTCAAAGCCGCTTTCGGGATCGTCGACCCCAATGGGCGAGATATGCCCGGCCATTTCCTCGGGGAAGCGGGCGGCGGGCGAAAAATCCCCGAGCTTTCGTTCAAGCAGGACCAGCAGGGCGGGCAGATCGCCCTTGTCGACCGTCATTTGCAGCGGCACGAGGATGTCGAGGAATTGCCCGATGATGGGGCCGGTCGTCGACACCAATGCCTCGGGCGTGCCGAAATACCGGATGAAACGCTCGACAGTGGGAAAGTTGTGCCGCCCGCCCGTCAGCCTGTCGTCGCGTTGCCGGGCAAACTCGATGACCTGACGCCAGGCCCCCATCAGCAGCAATCGCGCCAGTTCGAACGCCTTGCCGTCGATGGCGGTGGCGATGGCCTGAAGCCCGTCGATCACCTGCTTTAGCACCTGCGCGTAATCGGGTGTGCTGTCCGTGGGCGTGCTTTGGCGGTCTGGGGGCGGGGCCCAGTCGATATGCCAATGCCGGGCCTCGGCCAGCCGCGTGACCGCGCGTTCGGCCAGCGCGGTGATCGTCAGATGCGGGTTTGCGCCCAGTGCCGTGGGGATAATCGCGCCGTCCATAACGTAAAGCCCCTGATGCACGTCGCCCCGGCCGTCGAACACCCGGCATTCGGTGTCGACGACGCCCGTCGTCGCATCGGCGCCGATCGCGCAGCCGCCCAGAGGATGGACCACCATCGTTCGGTTGCCGAAAGCATCCAAGGCGGTGGGAAAGCGCAGATATTCTGCCTGGATCGTGTCGCAGGCCTTTTTCAGCGCCGCATCGGAATGGGCCAGGGCCGCATCCTGGCCCGCACCCTCCCAGCTGACCGATACCCGGCCGTGGCGCAATGTCATCCCGCCCGCGGCCGCATCGTGGCTGAAGGTCAGAAAAGGCAGGGTGCGCGACACGGGGCCGTCATACACGCTGTCCGCCAGCTTTGCCGGGTCGCCCGTGATGTTTGCGGCCAGATCGGCCATGTCACCGGCGCGCTGCGCCAGGTCGCCATACCGAAACGGATCGCTTTCCAGCGTGGCAAGCCCGGGAATGCCCACGGCGCAGGCGGCGGCGAAGGCGCCGGGGATCACGCCCTCTTCGATCATCACGGTTTTGTCCAGTGCCGGGTCGGTCACATGGATCATGCCGGTGATGCACGGCCCGGGGCGGTGCAAATCGGGCCCCGTCGGGGCCGGGCCGGGGGGGATGCCATGCGGGCCTGCGCCGATCGCGTAAACGGCGGCGCGCCGGCCGGTTTCGTCCGGCATGTTGGCATTGAAACCAAGCGACCAGCTGTCGCCATTGCCGGAAAAGCCGTGCCCCAGCCGGGGGCTTAGCGGCAGGTCGGCGGCGCTGCGCAACAGGATTTCGGTGCTGCCCAGCGTTCCGGCGGCAAGGATCACAACATCGCCCGTCAGCCCCCGCGCAGGCGCGGCGGGGGCGTCGGTGACCGGTCGGGCCGTGACGTGCCAGCGCGGGGCGGCGTCGGGCGTCTTGGGCGCGATGCGGGCGACCGTCAGAACCTCGGCCCCTGTCACCAGCGTTGCGCCAAAGGCGTGGGCGTCGGGCAGATAGTTCATCAGCGTCGTGTTCTTGGCGCCATAATTGCAGCCGGTCACGCAGTCGCCGCAATCGACGCAGGCGGGTTGCCAGATACCGGCGGCGTTCGGCCCGTCACGAAAGGTCACGTTGATATCGGGGCGCTGCAAATTGCGGCCCAGCCCCGCGGCGATCCGCTGCATCGCGTGCAGTTTCGGCGGCGTTTTGTGGGCCGGATAAGAGGTCGAGCCCAGCATGGCCCGTGCCTGCGCCAGGTGCGGGGCCAGCGCGGTGGGCCAGTCGCCTTCGGGCGGCTGCGGCCAGGCGTCGAACACGCGCGGCTCGGGCGCAATGGCGACATTGGCATTGATCAGCGACGTGCCGCCCAGGCCGCACCCGACCAGAACGGTCATGTCGTCAAACACCCGCAGGTCGAACAGCGCATCCCGTTCGCCGATCGTGTCGCCGGACAGAGTGGTTTGAAACGCGCCCGACACCGCGCCCGCATCGCGCGGGTATTCGCCCGGCACGATCTCGCGCCCGCGTTCCAGAACGGCCACAGATTTGCCGCAGCGCGCCAGGCGCGACGCCGCAACCGACCCGCCGTAACCCGAGCCGACGACGATCACATCGAAATCGCACTTTGCAAGCGTGGCGAAATCGGTCGAGATCGGTTTGAACCCGGGCGTCATTCCGCCGCCTCGTCAAAGGCGGCGGTCATCGAGATCAGCAGTTCTTGGCGCGCGACATAGGCGTTCGTCACCTCTTGGGTCAGGCGGTCCCACGAGGGCCGGGTGCGTTTCAGGCTGGTGTCCAGCTTGTGCTGGAACGCGGTTTCATCGTCATGGCCGTTCGACAGCATCTCGATCCGGGCGTCGGGCACCTTGCCATTGCGCGGGGTCGAAAACAGCCGCAACGCGGCGGTGTTCAGCCGATCGTCGATCAGCACAAGGGCCGCGCCCTCGGCATTGTCGAGCCGCGGGCCGTTCAACGTCCAGCCGCCGGTATTGTAAACGCGCACCGTGTCGCCATAGCCGCGCGGCTTGACGCGCATCGCGAACGGGCGATGCGTGTGCCCCATCACGAAAGTGACCTCGCCCTCGAAGTCCGGGATTTCGGCCCTCATCTGTTCCAGCACCGGCTGTTCCAGATACCAAAGCAGCCCGGCACGGCCGCTGTCGGTCAGCGACAGCACCTCGGCCATCCTTTCGGTGTCGCGCGCGCGGCCCAGCGTGGCCTCGACCCCCGCTTTGGTGATGGCGCGCAGGGCCTGCTGCATCATCGGATTGCCGGGCAGGGGCAGCGCCCGCGACAGCGCGGCGGCGGCCCGGTCGGTCCAGCCGCGCGTGATGCGGCGAAAGCCGGCGGTGGTCAGGAAATTCTGGTACAGCCGCTCCAGCCCATCGGCGTCGTTCAAGGGCGACCAGGCGAAATCGATCCAGCTGGCGTTTTCCGCCGCCAGGGTACCGACCGTCATCGGCGTGGCGCGATCCGCGCCAAGCGCGGCTTTCACCGTGCTGACGACGCGATAGGCGTCTTCGATGTAATGGCCGTGATGCAGAACCACCGCACGGCGGCCGTCGGCAAAACCGATATTGGGATAGCGCAGGTCCAGCGATCCGAAGCCCGCTTTGCGCAACACCGCCTGCAACAACGCGCTTTGCGCCGCTTCGGCGGGCCCAAAGGCGGGGGTGTGCACCGGGCTGTCATCGCGCCCCTGTTCGAAGGCGCGGGCCTCCATGGCCAGCCGCGCCTCGGTCCACAGGCTGTGGTCGTGGTTGCCCGCCGTCGCGATCACCGTGGGTGCGAAACAGCCCGCTTCGGCCAAGGGGGCGAGAAACGCAACCGCGTCGCGCGTCGCCGCGCTGCGTTTTGCGAATTGCAGATCAAGAACGTCGCCCAGCAGAATAAGTTGCGGTTTGGGCGCGTCGTCCGGGCGCAGGTCGTCCAGAAACGCGGCAAGCGCGGCGGAAAAGGCCGCCGTGACGCGCGGCGCGCCGTCCGACAGGCGGTCGATCTCGTGCAAGAGGCTGGTCAGCCCACCGGCATGAAGATCAGAAACGCATACCCAGTTGACCATAATTCCCCCTGCGTCATTCCAGCGATTGCCGCGATACCTGTCAACAACCTTGTCGCCGTCACCGGAGGCTTTGCGGCGGTTGTTTCGCGGGCTTTTGTGCCGCTGCGCCGGAAATGCGACCAGGGGTTGTGGGGTGGCCGGTCGGCCGCATCAATCCCGCGCGTTGTCTTGCGCAACACAAGCATCGGCGCGGCGCTGTCGGCGGTGGCGGTCTGCCTTGTGGGCGCCCGTGGCTATTGCGCTGGTCCCGGCGCTGTCGCTATTCCTATCAGAAACCCAGTTCCGAGGTTGCCCATGACCCGCAAAGTCATCATCACCTGCGCCGTCACCGGCGCCATTCACACGCCTTCGATGTCGCCCCACCTGCCGATCACCCCCAGCCAGATCGCGGACGAGGCGCTGGCCGCCCGCGAGGCGGGGGCTGCCATCGTCCATCTGCATGCCCGCGACCCGGAAACCGGCAAGCCCGATCAGTCGCCCCAGGCGTATGAACCGTTCCTGGGCGTTATCAAGCAGCGCTCGGACGTGGTGATCAACATCACCACCGGCGGGGCGCCCACCATGCTGGTCGACGAGCGGCTGGGCCCGGCGGCGGTGTTCAAGCCCGAGATCGCCTCGCTTAACATGGGGTCGATGAATTTCGGGATTTACCCAGTGCTCGACAAGCTCAAGACCTTTCAGCACGACTGGGAAGAACCCTATATCGAGGGCTCTCGCGACCGCGTTTTCCGCAACACCTTCGCCGATATCGAAAGCATCCTGACCACCTGCGCCGGCAATGGCACCCGGTTCGAAATCGAGTGCTACGATATCGGCCACCTGTACACACTGGCGCATTTCGTGCAGCGCGGGCTGGTGACGCCGCCGTTTTTCGTTCAGTCCGTCTTTGGCGTTTTGGGCGGGATCGGCGCGCATCCCGAAGATGTTCAGCATATGCGCCGCACCGCCGACCGGCTGTTCGGGCAGGATTACCAATGGTCGGTTCTGGGGGCGGGCAAGGCGCAGATGGCCGTCGCGTTGCAATCGGTCCTGCTGGGCGGGCATTTGCGCGTGGGCCTGGAGGATTCGCTTTACGCCGGACGCGGCCGACTGGCCCAAAGCAACGCCGAGCAGGTGACGCTGGCCCGCGAGATGGTCGAGCATCTGGGTTTTGAGGTCGCCACACCCGACGAGGCGCGCGAGATCCTGAACCTCAAGGGCGGCGACAAGGTCGCATTCTGACAACTCCGCGCCACGCGCGTTTCTGATCGCCGGCGCGCCTCCCGGCCAGAGTGGCCCAGCCCAAATCATGCCCGTGCGCGCATCTTGCGGCAGGCGTGTCGAAAGATCGTGCTGTCCGGCCTTTGCGCCAAGGGCTATGGCGCCGGGATCGGCCGGCATGACATGACGGGGGCGGCGCATGTGGCGCCTGCCCCCGCGCGACCGATTACGCCGGTCGTCAAGACGCCGTCCCGGCGCAGGCGGGCCATTCAGCCCCCGTAATCCGTGTCCGAGACATGCTCCATCCAGGTGACGGCGCTGCCATCGATGCTTTCCTGGATGGCAATGTGGCTCATGGCGGTGTCGGGTGCCGCGCCGTGCCAGTGTTTTTCCCCGGCAGGAAACCAAACGACGTCTCCGGCGGCGATTTCTTCGACGGGGCCGCCTTCGCGCTGAACACGGCCACGCCCGAACGTGACGATCAGCGTCTGGCCCGCGGGGTGCGTGTGCCAGGCGGTGCGCGCGCCGGGTTCAAAGGTGACATGCGCGCCGGCCGTGCGCCCGGGCGCCTCGGCCGCGAATAGCGGGTCCAGGCGCACGGTGCCGGTGAACCATTCGGCGGGGCCGGCCATCGACGGGTTGGTGCCGGATCGGGTGATTTTCATTGTGTTGCTCCTTGATGCGGGCGCGGATCAGCCGCCCAGTTTTTCAAAATGATAGACCAGCGCCGGGCCGCCCGGCTGGACATAGGCCAACTCCACCGTGGCCAGTGCGAAAGGTTCGATGAAACGGGCGTTTTGCAACCCGCCCGCTTCCAGCGGTGCGAAACCGATATCGCGGATCAGCCCGCCTGCGATGTCCTTGGCCGCTGCGTCATCGCCATAGGTCAGAACCTGCGGGGGATTTGCGCCTCCCTTGCGCGCGAAAACGGGATCGAAGCTTTCCGACGGGGTGGTGTTGAAACAGGCGACCCAGCGCGCACCGGGGCGCCGTTTTGCCAATTCCTCGGCGCCCGAACTGGTGGTGCCGACCACAAGCTGCGTGTTCTGATCGTTCAAAGGCACGCAGCAATTCAGAACCACCTGACCGTCAAGCGAACCGGCCTGTTCCAACACGTCAGGCACCCGCGACCAATGCACCGCCAGTAACAGGGCATCGGCCCCTTCGACCGCATGTGCGATACTGCCATGCGCCGCGCCGCATTGGCGGGCAAGCCGCGCAAGCTTTTCTTCGCTGCGGGCATAGGCAAAGGTCACGTCATGGCCGCAGGCCGCCCAAAGACGCCCCAGCGTTGCGCCCATCAGGCCCGATCCCAGAATGCCGATCTTCATGCCGGTCCTCCTTTGCTTTGCGGCAGGGTGTCAGTCGGCGCGCGCCTCGAAGACCTCTTTCGCGACGGGCAGGGCGGAAAAGACGCGTGGCCAGCCGGCATAAAAGGCCAGATGCGACAGCATCGCGCCCGCTTCGGCGCGGGTCAGCCCGTTATCCATCGCGCGGTTCAGGTGAAATGTCATCTGTTCCGACTGCCCTGCCGCGATCAGCGCCGCAACGGTCACAAGGCTGCGGTCGCGCGGCGCCAAATCGGGGCGCAGCCACAGATCGCGGAACAGCAGGTCGCGGGTGGTGTCGACCACACCCATGCTGACATCGCCATACAAACCGCGCACCAGGTCTTCGCGTGCGGCTTCGGCCTCTTGGTCCAGCGGCAAGAGCGTCGGGTCAGCTGGCGGCAGGCTGTCTGCGGTGATGCCGCGCGCCGCGAATACCGGCGCCATCGCCCGCGCGGCGGACAGGGCATTGCCCCAGCCGGTGTAAAAGGCCAAATGCGTGACCGTCTCCGACAGCTCGGCCGGGGTGACCCCGGCATCCAGCGCAACCGCGATTATGGCGGGCAGATCGGCGCTGTCCTGCCGCGTGACCAGCGCCGCGAACGTCACAAGCGCCCGGTCGCGCGTGCCCAGGGCCGGGTCGGCCCAAACGGTGCCAAGCAGGTCGTCCTGCGCGTAGGCGTGCAGCGCCGGTGCAACGCGGCCCACCTCGTCGGGCAGGGTGTCGCCCAGCGTCTGGGCGGTGGCGCCAGAGGCGATCAGGGCCAGGGCGGCGGTGGTAAGACGGCGTTTCATCGGATGCTCCTTTGGTTGGATGACGGGCTTTCCGATGATGTGGGGCCGCGCGTGGCGGGCTTAATGGCGGCGGCTGTCACGCCAGTCATGAGCCGCATTCATGACCGCTGCTTATTATCCCGCAGCGCATCCAGAACCACCCCGAACGCAGACGAGGGGCGCAGACGGCTGGGGTAATAGAGGTGAAAGCCCGGAAAAAGCGGGCAGTAGCTGTCCAGGCAAACGTGCAGCGCGCCGCTGTCCAGGTGCGGCTGTGCCAGCCGTTCGGGCACCATCGCGATGCCGTGGCCGTCACGCGCCGCCTGCAACACCGGGTTGATCGTGTTGAAACAGGCCTGGCCCTGCACCTTGACGCGGATTTCGCTGCCATCGGCATCCTCGAACTCCCACGCGTAAAGCGCGCCGTGGGTCGACAGGCGCAGGTTGACGCAGCGGTGATCCGACAGGTCCTGCGGCGTGGCGGGTTTGCCGGCCGCATCGAAATAGGCCGGGGCGGCGACACAGATCATCCGCTCGTCCGGGCCGATCCGCATCGAGATCATGCCCTCGCTGACCTGTTCGCCATAGCGCACGCCGGCATCGCATTGCGCCTCGGCCAGATCGGTATAGCCGTAATCCATCACGAATTCGATGTTGATCGCCGGGTGCTGCTTCAGCACCGGAGACAGCTTGGGCCAAAGCAGCGTTTCGATCGCGTATTCGGTGGCGGCGATCCGCACGGTGCCGGTGGGCTGGTCGCGGGCGTCATTCAGCGCGCGCAGGCGGGATTCAATCATCTCGAAACAGGGGGTCAGGGTGGCCAGCAGGTCTTCGCCTTCTATCGTCGGCGCGACCGAGCGGGTGGTGCGCGTCAACAGCCGCATCCCGAGGCGCTGTTCCAACCCCTTGATCGTGTGGCTGAGCGCCGATTGCGACACGTTCAGGCGCGCGGCGGCGCGGGTAAAGCTGCGCTCTTCGGCAACCGCGGCAAGGGCGATCAGGTCGTTGATGTTTTCGCGAAGCATGGGCTTTCGATCCGTGGCTTGGGCGGGGCAAGTGACAAGGGGCAGAATACAAGGGCAGGCTTGTCGCCGTCCACCTGATAGCCGGGCTTTTACGGCGCGATTGATGAGGGGCGGTCATGGCTGCCATGCGATCGGACACTATTCCCGTTTTCGGGGCGGCGGGTGATACTGGCCAAGCCCACCGGCGGTTGGGCGCGTATGCAACTGGCGAAAGGATGCAGGCATGTTCCATGGCAAAAAGATCGGCGGCGCCGTGCTTGTTGGTATCTTTTCGGTCTGCGCGCACATGGCCACGGCACAGAACAGCGCAAGCGGAGGCGACGGCATGACACGCATTCATGTGATCGCGGGCGACGACATGTTGCCCGCACGGTTGGACGACAGCACGGCAGGCCGGGATTTCGCCGCGATGCTGCCGCTTGAGCTGGTGCTGACCGATTACCACGGGATCGAAAAGGTCGCCGACCTGCCGCGCGCGCTGGACATCTCGGATGCGCCGGACAGCTACAAGCCCGAAACCGGTGACATCACGGTGTATGCGCCGTGGGGGAACCTGGCGATTTTCTACAAGCCGTTTCAACGCGCGCGCGGGCTGGTGCGGGTTGGGGCCTTCGACGGCTCGCTTGCGCCCTTGCTGCGCGACGGGCCGGTTTCGGTGCGGATCGAACTGGTTGAATGACGCTGCCGGCGCCGCGCGGGTGGAACCGGGCGGCGCGGGATGCGTTTTGGCCCTTGAAGACGCCCGGGCGCCGTTTTCCTTCCCGCCGGATGCCGATCGCCCAGAAATGAGCGCTGCTCATGAATGGCATAAGGAATTCGACGATTATTCATCGCGGCATCGGCACTTAGGTCCGTCGAACAGGCCGGTTACGACACCGGTGCAATCCCATATACACGCGGCCCGCATCGGGGCGCGCGAAGGAAAGGAACCCCATCATGAAGATGCTTCACGAAACGCAAACCCTGCCGAACGGTGTCGCCATCCCGAAGCTGGCGCTGGGCACCTGGATGATCGATGACGACAAGGCCGCCGAGGCCGTCAAGGCGGCCATTGATATCGGCTATCGTCACATCGATACGGCGCAGGCCTATGGCAACGAGCGCGGCGTGGGTGAAGGCATTCGCACCTGCGGTGTTCCGCGCGACAAGATTTTCGTGCAGACCAAGCTGGACGCCGGGATCAAGGAGTATGACGAGGCCAAGAAATCCATCGACGGCTCGCTTGAGACGATGGGCCTCGACCATGTCGATCTGATGATTATCCACAGCCCGCAGCCCTGGGATCACTTTGGCGGCGACGACCGCTTTTTCGACGGTAACCTGGCTGCCTGGAAGGCGCTGGAAGAGGCGGTCGAGGCCGGCAAGATCCGCGCCATCGGCGTGTCGAACTTTCAAAAGCAGGACCTGGACAACCTGATCGAAAACGCCGGCACCAAGCCGATGATCAACCAGATCCTCGCGCATGTGGGAAACACGCCTTTCGACCTGATCGACTATGCCAAGGACAAGGGTATGCTGGTCGAAGCCTATTCGCCCATCGGCCACGGCAAGATCCTGGACAATGAAGAGATCAAGGCGATTGCCGAGAAATACGACGTGACGGTGCCGCAGCTTTGCATTCGCTACGTGCTGCAACTGGGGCTGCTGGCCCTGCCGAAAACCGGCAATCCCGAGCATATGAAATCCAACGCCGACGTGGATTTCGAAATTTCCGACGCGGATATGGACGTGCTGAAGGGGATCGAGGCCAAGGATTATGGCGATGCCAGCGTCTTTCCGGTCTATAGCGGCGCGGCTTAACCGCCCCTAGAGCCAAAAAAACGGAAACGCCCCGGGGATCCGGGGCGTTTTCTTTTTCGGTGCCAGCCTATTCGGCGGGCGTGTTGGCAAAGGCTTCGTCCAGCTCCTTTTCGACGGCACCGCGCGGGCGGCTGAACCGGGCCAGCAGGTCATACAGCACCGGCGTCACCACCAGCATCAGCGCCGCCGACATCACCAGCCCGGCGATAATCACCGTGCCGATGGCATTGCGGCTTTCGGCACCGGCGCCGGTGGCAAGCACCAGGGGCAGGGCGCCCAGAACGGTGGAAATGACGGTCATCGCGATGGGCCGCAGGCGCAGCACGGCCGCGCGGATCGCCGCGTCGCGCACGGCGACGCCCTGATCGCGCAACTGATTGGCGAATTCCACGATCAGGATGCCGTTTTTGGCGACCAATCCTATCAGCAATATGATCCCGATCTGGCTGTAGACGTTTAGCGACAGCCCCCCCAGCGCCATCGCATAGATCGCCCCGGCCACCGCTGTCGGCACGGTCAGCAGTATGATCACCGGCGAAATGAAGCTTTCGAATTGCGCAGCCAGCACCAGGAACACGATCAGCAGCGCCATCGCAAAGACGGTCACCGCGCCCGACGAGGTATCCTTGAACGTGCGTGATTGCCCTTCGTATCCCAGCTTGCCCTCGGGGGGGATGACCTCGGCGGCCAGTTCCTCGACCTGTGCCAGAACGGTGCCCAGGTCATAGCCCGGTGCCAGCGCCCCCGACAGCTGGATCGACGGCAGGCGGTCGAACCGCCGCAGAGACGACGAGGCGGCGTTTTCCCGCACCGTCACCAGCGCGCCCAGCGGTACCAGCGTTTCGCCATCGCCCGCGCGGATATAGATGTTGTCGATATCCGATGGCGTGCGGCGGTCGTTTTCCTCGGCCTGCACGATCACCGGGTATTCGCGGCCGCGGCTGACGAAGGTCGTGACCTGGTGCGAGGCAAGCATGGTCTGCATCGTGCTGGCGATCACCTCGACCGGGATGCCCAGGTCATCGGCGCGCGCGCGGTCGACCTGCACATCCAGTTGCGGCAGGTTCTGCTCATAGTCGATTTCTGGGTTCACCAAGCCTTCGATGTCCTGCGCGCGCTCCAGCATCGTCGTGGCCCAGGTTTTCACGCTGTCGAAATCGGGCCCGCTGATCACCACGCGCAGCGGGGTCGAGTTGCCGCGCAGGCCCAGCCCCGCCGGCGTGATCGGAAAGCCGCGCGCGACGGTCATCTGGGTGATCTGCGGAACCAGCGATCCGGCGACCTCGGAGGCGCTCATCTCGCGTTCGTCCCATTCGGCCAGGCGGAACACAACGAAAGACCGGTACGAGCGGTTGCCCCATCCCGTGAAGGTAAAGACCGTTTCCACCACGCCCTGATCGCGCAGGGGGGCAATGATCTCTTCCACCTGTTGGGCGGCACGGTCGGTGTATTCCACCGTGCTGCCCTGCGGTGCGGTCAGCGGCACAAAGCCCACGCCGCGATCCTCGCGCGGGGCCAGTTCGCGCGGCAGGCCCTCGTAGAACAGCGCCGCGCCCCCGGTGATGACGCCCGCCACGACAAGCACCACCAGCGGGATGCGCATCGCCCCGCCCAGCAGCTTGGCATACCCGCGTTGCAGCGGGCCGCGGGGGCCGTCTTCGTCATCGGCGACCGCGCCGGTGCCGGGTTTCAGGATTTTCGAGGCCAGCGCGGGGCAGGCCGTCAGCGCAACGAAGGTGGAAATCGCCACGGTGCCAGCCATGACCCAGCCGAATTCGATGAACAGGCGGCCCACCTGGCCCGGCATGAAGGACAGCGGCACGAACACCGCGATCAGCGTGGCCGAGGTGGCCAGCACCGCGAACGTGACCTGTTTCGACCCCTTCAACGCCGCCACCAGGGGCCGCTCGCCGTTTTCGATCCGGCGCTGGATGTTTTCCAGCACCACGATGGCGTCATCTACCACCAGGCCGATGGCCAGAAGAAGCGCCAGCAGCGTCAGCGTGTTCAGCGAAAACCCCCATGCCGCGAACAGCGTAAAGGCCCCCACCAGCGAAATCGGAATCGTGATGGCCGGGATCAGCGTGGCCCGCAGGCTGCGCAGGAACAGAAGGATCACCAGAACCACCAGCCCAAGCGAGATCATCAGCGCGTTCACCACTTCGCGGATCGAGGCGCCGACAAACAAGGCGTCATCCGACCCCACCAGTATTTCCATGCCCTCGGGCAGGGTGGGCCGCAAACGGTCGATCTCGGCGCGCACCGCGTTCGAGATTTCCAGCGTGTTCGACTGGCTTTGCCGCTGCACGGCGATGCCCACAGCGTCGCGCCCGTCGCTGCGTGCGATGGTGGAATCGTCGGCCACACCGGGTTCGACACGGGCCACATCGCCCAGGCGCACCGCATATCCGGCAACGCGGTCCACGACCACGTCGCGGAAATCCTCGATGCTTTGCAGACGGCTGTTAAGGCGCACGGTCAATTGCCTGTCGCGCGAGGTCACCTCGCCCGCCGGCAGTTCGACGTTATTGCGCAAAAGGGCGGTCTGCACATCCGCCACGGTCAGCTTGCGCGCGGCCAGGGCGCGGCGATCCAGCCAGATGCGCACCGCGAAGGACCGTTCGCCATAGACGCGCAGGTTCGCGACACCGTTCAGCGTGGCCAGCCGGTCGGCCACGAAACGGTCGACGTAATCGGTGATCTCGGCGGTGCTCATGCGGTCGGACACGACGGCAAGGCGCATAACCGGGTCGGCGTCGGCGTCGCTTTTTTCGACCTCGGGCTGGTCGGCGGCGTCGGGCAGATCGTCGCGCACCCGGCCCACCGCGTCGCGCACGTCGTTCGCGGCCACGTCGATATCGCGGCCGGTGCCGAATTCGATGGTCACCCGCGACCGTCCCTGGCGGCTTTCCGAACTGATCGAGCGAATGCCGGAAATCGAGGCGACGGCGCCCTCGATCGTTTCGGTGATATCCGTGTCGATCACCTCGGGGGCGGCGCCGCGGTAGGTTGTGGAGACGGTGACCACGGCGTTGTCCACGTCGGGCAGTTCACGCACGGGGATGTCGCGCAGGGCCACAAGGCCGAAAACGATCAGCAATAGGCTGGCCACCGCCGCCAGAACGGGGCGGCGCACGGAAATGTCCGACAGGGTCATGAGTCGCGCTCGGATGCTGTTGAGGCGCTTTCGTCCTGGCTGCGCACGCTGACCGCGCCGCCATCGCGGACCCGGTGCAGGCCACGAACAACCACCGCGGTTTCAGGGGGCACGCCGTCAAGAATGGCCACCATGCCATCGCGGCGCGGCCCGGTTCTGACGGTTACGCGGCGGGCGGTCTCGTCTTCGACGATGAAAACATAGGTTTCCGCCGCCTGGTACACCAACGCTTCTTCGGGGATGGTGACGACCTCGGGGTTCGACAGGGTCAGCTCCAGCGACATGAACATGCCCGCCGGCAACGTGTTGTCGGGGTTTGGGATGCGGGCGCGGGCGCGGAAAGATCGGCCCACCGGATCGATCCGGCTGTCGACCGCATCGATCTGCCCGGTAAAGGCGCGCCCCGGAAATGCGGCGCTGGTGGCCGTCACGGTCTGGCCGACGCGCACGCGCGAGAAAAAGGTTTCGGGCAGGGCGAAATCGATCTCGACCTCGGACAGGTCGTCAAGCCAGGCGATGACCGTGCCGGCATTGACGCGGGCGCCGATATCGACCTCGGCCAGGCCCAGAACCCCGTCGAAAGGCGCGCGGATCGTGCGTTCGGCCAGCCGCTGTTCGGCGCGATCGAACTGCGCGCGGGCCTCGGCCAGGCGGGCCTCGGCCTGGTCCAGCGTCGCGGCGGCCACCGCGTTGGTTTCGCGCAGTTGCTGCGCGCGCTCGACGGTGCGCTCGCGCTCGGTCAGCTGGGCGCGGGCCTCGACCATGTCGGCGCGGGCAATCGTATCGTCCAGCCGCACCAGGACCTGCCCCTGTTCCACTTGCTGACCGGGGTTGAACCGCATTTCTTCGATCCTGCCGCTGGCCTCGGGCACGATTTCGACGGATTGCAGCGCGCGGGTCGTTCCCACCGCCTCGACGATTTCGGGCAGGCGTTGCAACCTGGCTATCGCCACTTCGACCGGAGCGGGGCGCGATCCGCGCTGACCGGCGGCGTCGGCCGCGGTTTGCGGTGCGAAATGTTCGGTGTAGGCCCAGTACCCGCCATAGCCAAGCCCGGCCAGAAGGGCCAGGATAAGGACTTGTTTGAAAAAGGACATGCAAGTGCCTTGCGTTGCACCGCGCAACGGCGCGCGGCCTTGGAAAACAGTATAGCAGTCGCCGCGATTGGCAACTTTCACAAATGCACAAATCCCGTTCAGACACGCAAGCTTGCACCGAAACTTTACGTCGCGTCCCGCGTATCGGCGGTCGAATTTGGCGCGGGATTGCTTGAAGGTATAGGGGATTTGTTTATTTTGCCTCGCATCAGGCCGGGCATCGATCCGGCAAAAACAGGGAGTAAACCATGAAAAAGACTGCATTTTTGGCCGCAGCCTTGCTGGCAAGCACGGCGCTGTCGGCCTCGGCCGAGACGCTGCGCTGGGCGCGCGCGGGCGATTCACTGACGCTGGACCCCCACGCCCAGAACGAAGGCCCCACCCACACGCTGGCCCACCAGATCTACGAGCCGCTGATCATCCGTGACATGACCGGCGCCTTCCAACCGGCGCTGGCCACCGACTGGGCCCCGAAAGAGGGCGACCCGAACGTGTGGGTGTTCAACCTGCGTCAGGGCGTGACGTACCATGACGGTGCTGACTTCACCGCCGAGGACGTGGTGTTCTCGATCAACCGCGCCAAGTCCGAAAACTCGGACATGAAGGAACTGCTGACCTCGATCACCGAGGTGCGCGCGGTCGACGATCACACCGTTGAATTCGTGACCGACGGTCCGAACCCGATCCTGCCGTCGAACCTGACCAACCTGTTCATGATGGACAAGGGCTGGGCCGAAGCGAATGGCACGGTCGACGTGCAAGACGTGGAGGGCGGCGAAAAGACATTTGCCACCACCAACACCAACGGCACCGGCCCGTACCAGCTGGTCAGCCGCGAGCCGGACGTGAAAACCGTTCTGACGCTGAACGAAAACTACTGGGGCGCCGACCAGTTTCCGCTGGACGTGACCGAGATCGTCTATACCCCGATCCAGAACGCCGCGACCCGCGTGGCCGCGCTGCTGTCGGGCGAGGTCGATTTCATCCAGGACGTGCCGGTGCAGGACCTTGGCCGTGTTGCCGAAACCGAGGGCCTGGTGGTCAAGACCGCGCCGCAGAACCGCGTGATCTTTTTCGGCATGAACCAGGGGTCGGACGACATCGCCAATGACGATGTCGAAGGCAAGAACCCGCTGGCCGATGTGCGCGTGCGCCGCGCGATGTCGATGGCGATCAACCGCGACGCCATCAAGCAGGTGGTGATGCGCGGCCAAAGCGCGCCCGCCGGCATGATCGCACCGCCCTTCGTCAATGGCTGGACCGAAGAGATGGACAGCGCCTCGAAAACCGATCTGGACGCCGCGCGCGCCCTGATGGAAGAGGCCGGCTATGGCGATGGCTTCTCGATCCAGCTGGACTGCCCGAACGACCGCTACGTGAACGACGAGGCGATCTGCCAGGCCGCCGTCGGCATGCTGGCGCAGATCGGCATCACCGTGAACCTGGATGCCAAGCCAAAGGCGCAGCATTTCCCGCTTATCACCAATGATGAAACGGATTTCTACATGCTGGGTTGGGGCGTGCCGACCTATGATTCCGAATACATCTTCAACTTCCTCGTCCATACCCGCGGCAGCGAGCGTGGCAGCTGGAACGGCACCGGCTTTTCGAACGCCGAGGTTGACCAGATGATCCAGTCGCTGGCGTCGGAAACCGACCTGGACAAGCGTAACGACACGATCCAGTCGATTTGGAACGTTGTGCAGGAAGAGCAGCTTTATATCCCGATCCACCACCAGGTGCTGAATTGGGGTATGGCTGAAAAGGTCGGCATCGAAGTGAGCCCCGAGGACGATCCGAAGTTCAAGTTCTTCGAGATCAACTAAGCCACTTGCGGGCGGGGCCGGTCCCCGCCCGATCTGGGCCGCGCCTGCTGCCAGCGGGCGCGGCTTTCCGCTTTGAACGGAGCGTGACATGCTCGCCTATATCATCCGTCGGGTCCTGCAATCGATCCTGGTGCTGTTCGTGGTGGGGCTTGTGGCCTTTGCCATGTTCCGCTTCGTCGGCGACCCTGTCGACAACATGTTGGGCCAGGAACGCACACAGGCCGATATCGAACGCCTGCGCGAACAGCTGGGGCTGGATCAGCCGTTCGTCGTGCAATATTGGCGCTTTCTGGAACAGGCCGCGCAGGGCAATTTCGGCCTAAGCTATCGTCAGGGCCGCCCGGTGTCGGAAATCTTGCTGGAACGTCTGCCCGCCACGCTGGAGCTGGCCTTTGTCTCGGGCTTGATGGCCTTGCTGGGCGGCATAGCGCTGGGGATTTTCACCGCCATCCGACGAAGCGGCATTTCCGCCAATATCATCATGACCGCGTCACTGATCGGGGTGTCGCTGCCCACCTTCCTGATCGGTATCCTGCTTATCTATGTCTTCTCGGTCGAGTTGGGCTGGCTGCCCAGTTTCGGGCGCGGCGAGGTCACGCGCATCGGCGGCTGGACCACAGGGTTTTTGACGGAAAGCGGGCTTAAGGCGCTGATATTGCCCGCGATCACGCTGGGCCTTTACCAGATGACGCTGATCATGCGCCTTGTGCGCACCGAGATGCTCGAAGTGCTGCGCATGGATTACATCCGCTTTGCCCGCGCCCGGGGAATCCGCGAGAAATCGATCAATTTCCGCCACGCGCTGAAAAACACGCTGGTGCCGGTCATCACCATCACCGGCCTGCAGCTGGGCAGTATCATCGCCTTTGCGATCATTACCGAAACGGTGTTTCAGTGGCCGGGGGTCGGCTTGCTGTTCATCAACGCGATCCAGTTCGTCGATATCCCCGTGATGGCCGCCTATCTGATGCTGATCTCGGTGATGTTCGTCGGCATCAACCTGATCGTCGACATGCTCTATTTCGCGATCGACCCGCGCCTGCGCGTCGACCGCACGGCAGGGGGGCACTGATATGGCCGATATTCAACAGGAAATCCGCCCGTCGCGCCTGCGCCGCGCCTGGGACAGCGACCTGGCCTGGTCGTTCCGCCACGCGCCCGTGGCCGTCGTGTCGGCTTTCGTCGTGCTGGTTCTGGTGATCGGCGCCGTGCTGGCACCGCTGATCGCGCCGCATAACCCGTTCGATCCGGCCACGCTGAACCTGATGAACGGGTTCACGCCGCCGAACCAGGCCAACCAGTTCACTGGCGATTACTTCATCCTGGGCACCGACGACCAAGGCCGCGACGTGTTTTCCACCATCCTTTACGGGATGCGCATTTCGCTGTTCGTGGGCTTTGCCGCGGTGCTGCTGGCGATGGTGCTGGGCGTCGCGCTTGGCCTGTTGGCGGGCTACCTGGGCGGCTGGACCGAAACCATCATCATGCGCGTGGCTGATGTGCAGCTGACCTTTCCGGCGATCCTCGTCGCGATGCTGATTTTCGGCATCGCCAAGGGCATCACGCCGCCCGAATACCGCGACCAGATGGCGATCTGGGTGCTGATCCTGGCCATCGGCCTGTCGGATTGGGTGCAGTTCGCCCGCGTCGTGCGTGGGGCCACGCTGGTGGAGAAAAACCGGGAATACGTGCAGGCCGCCCGGCTGATCGGGCGTTCGCCCTTTGCGATCATGCTGCGCCACATCCTGCCCAACGTTCTGAACCCCGTGCTTGTGATCGCAACGATCAGCCTGGCGCTGGCCATCATCGCCGAGGCGACGCTGTCGTTCCTCGGGGTGGGCGCACCGCCGACCAAGCCCAGCCTGGGCACGCTCATTCGCATCGGGCAAGAGTTCATGTTCTCGGGCGAATGGTGGATCCTGTTCTTCCCGGCGGCCACGCTGCTGGCGCTGGCGCTGTCGATCAACCTGCTGGGCGACTGGCTGCGCGACGCATTGAACCCGAGGCTGAGATGACCGAGAAAACCCCCGTTTTGTCCGTTCGCAACCTGGTGGTGGAAATCCCCACGCGCCACGGCATCCTGCGGCCCGTCGACAACGTCAGCTACGACATCCATGCCGGTGAAATCCTTGGCGTCGTGGGTGAATCCGGCGCGGGCAAGTCGATGACCGGCAATGCCGTGGTGGGCCTGCTGGATCGCCCCGCGCGTATCACGTCGGGCGAAATATTGCTGTCGGGCCAGCACATTCACACCCTCAAGGGCGAGGCGCTGCGCCGGTTGCGCGGCAAGATGATGGGCATGATCTTTCAGGATCCGCTGACCTCGCTCAACCCGTTGTTGACGGTGGGCGACCAGCTGACCGAAACGATCCAGGAACACCTGAAGGTTGGCCAGACCGAGGCGCGCAACCGCGCCATCGCCGCGCTGGAAGAGGTGGGCATTCCTGCCGCCCGTTCGCGGATCGACAGCTACCCGCACGAGTTTTCCGGCGGGATGCGGCAGCGCGTGGTGATCGCGCTGGCGCTCTGCGCCGAGCCGGACCTGGTGATCGCGGACGAACCTACCACGGCGCTGGACGTGTCGGTGCAGGCGCAGATCGTGGCGCTGCTGAAACGTCTGTGCCGCGAAAAGGGCGTGGCGGTCATGCTGGTCACCCACGACATGGGCGTGATCGCCGAGGCCGCCGATCGCGTGGCGGTGATGTATGCCGGCCGCCTGGCCGAACTGGGGCCGGTGCGCGAGGTGCTTACCGCAGCCCACCACCCCTATACCGCGGGCCTGATGGCCTCGACCCCGCTGGCGAGCCAAGGCAAGGAACGGCTGCGCCAGATCCCCGGCGCGATGCCGCGGCTGGGCAATCTGCCCGATGGCTGCGCCTTTCACCCGCGTTGCGATTACGCGCAGGACCGCTGCCGTGCCAATCCGGGCCCGACGCTGGATACCTGTGACGGCCGCGCCGCCTGCTGGTTCCCGTTGAACACCAAGCAAAAAGACGAGGTGAGCGCATGAGCGCGATCATCAAGATCGAAAGCCTGACCCGGGTTTTCGACGTATCGAAACCCTGGCTGAACCGCGTGATCGAGCGGCTGCCCAAGGCGTTGCTGACCGCCGTTTCAGAGGTGAGTTTCGAGATAGAGGAAAACAGCGTCTACGCACTGGTGGGCGAAAGCGGCTCGGGCAAGTCGACCATCGGCAAGATCGTGGTCGGGCTGGTGCCGCCCAGCAAGGGCAAGGTCGAGGTCGAGGGCGTGGACCTGGCGACCGAAACCGATGCGAGCAAGATCGAGGCGGTGCGCGCCGACATCCAGATGATTTTCCAGGATCCCTATGCCTCGCTTAACCCGCGCTGGCGCGTGCGCGAAATCATCAACGAACCCGTCGCGGCCAAGGGTGGCGACACCACCGGGCTGGCCGAACGGCTGCTGGAGCAGGTGGGCCTGTCGGCCAAGGACGCGGCCAAGTATCCGCACGAGTTTTCCGGCGGTCAGCGGCAGCGGATCTGCATCGCGCGGGCGCTGGCCTCGGGGCCCAAGATCATCGTCTGCGACGAGCCGACCTCGGCGCTGGACGTGTCGGTGCAGGCGCAGGTGCTGAACCTGATGTCGGACCTGCGCAAGGATCTGGGGCTGACCTATCTGTTCATCAGCCACGATCTGACGGTGGTGCATCACATGGCCGACAAGATCGGCGTGCTGTATCTGGGCCGCCTGGTGGAAGAGGCGCCGCGCGACCGGCTGTTCGACGCGCCCAAGCACCCGTATACGCAGATGCTGTTCGATGCGGCGCCGCGCATGGACGCCTTCGGCCGCGAGGTCGAGCCGCCCAAGGGCGAAATTCCCGATGCGATCAACCCGCCCACTGGCTGCGCTTTTCACCCGCGCTGCCCCATCGCGGTCGAGCGGTGCAGCAAGGAACGCCCCGAGATGCGCCGGATCGGTGAAACGCGCGTGGCCTGCCACCTGGCCGAATAGGGCCGGGGGCTAGTCGGCCGGCCTGTCCAGAAGGGCGCGCAGGCCGGCCTCGGCAAAGGCCACCAGCCCTTCGGGCCCGGGATGCGCGCCGCTCCGTCCCAAGGCGCCCACGCGCCAGCCCGCGGTCACATGGGCCAGCATCATCGACACGGCATACACGAACCCCTGCGCGATCGTGGCCCTGGGTGCGGCGGGATAAAGCGCGGCTATGGCATCGATAAAGCGCGCGGCCGTCGGATCGAAATGCCGCGCCGAGATATCCGACCAGCTTTCATCGGCCGACACCATCGCCACCAGCCGCGCATAGGCCAGCCATTGCGGCCCGCCTGTTTCGGCCTGCTTAAGATAGGGCGCGATAAAGGCGGTCAGGATCGCCCGCAAGGTCAGCGGCCGCGCCGCCGCGTCGAGCGCGGCAAGGCGCAGCGCCGACAGCGCATCGGCCCGCCGTGCCACCACTTTCGCGAACAGCGCGGCCTTGCCGCCCCCGTGGTGATGCACCAGCCCAACCGGCGCGTCGGCCGCTGTCGCGATGTCCCGGATCGTCGCCCCGTCAAAGCCGCGCGCGGCGAATACCCGTTCGGCCGCATCAAGGATCGCGGCGTGCCGGGCTTTGGCCCGGGCCGAGGGCGCGCGCTGGCGCGGCGGGTTCTGGTCAGTCATGGCCGTCATGAAAAAACCTTGCCTTAACTTGAACAACTGTTCAACATAAACGCGCGAACAGGGAGAAACGCATGATCGCAACCAATGGGCGCCTCGCGTTGATCGGCGCCGGCCCGATGGGGCTGGCCGCCGCGAAAACCTTGACCGAGCAGGGCCTTGCGTTCCAGGGGTTCGAGCTGCATTCCGATGTCGGCGGGCTGTGGGACATAGATAACCCGCGCTCGACCATGTACGAAACCGCGCATTTGATCTCGTCCAAGACAATGACGGAATTCACCGATTTCCCGATGCGTGACGAGGTGGCTGAATACCCCTCGCATACCGCGATGCGGCAGTATTTCCGCGATTTCGCGGATCGCTACGATCTGCGGCGGCATTTCCGTTTTGGTGCCGAGGTCGTCCGCGCCGAGCCGCTGGGCAAGGACGGTGACGGCTGGCGGCTGACATGGCGAGATGAAACCGGCACCCATGCCGAGACATTCGCCGGGGTGCTGATCGCCAACGGCACCCTGTCCGAACCCAACATGCCCCGGTTCGAGGGCGATTTCACCGGCGAGCTGATCCACGCCTCGGCCTATCGCTATCCCGACCAGTTCCGTGGCAAGCGGGTGCTGGTGATCGGTGCGGGCAATTCTGGCTGCGATATCGCGGTCGATGCCATCCACCACGGGCTAAGCTGCGACCTGTCGATGCGGAGGGGCTATTACTTCGTGCCGAAATATGTCTTCGGCCGGCCTGCCGACACGATGGGCGGTGCGATCCGCCTGCCGATGTGGTTGAAGCGGCGGGTGGACGGGATGATCCTTAAATGGTTCGTGGGCGACCCGTCGAAATACGGCTTTCCCAAGCCCGATTACCGCCTGTACGAAAGCCACCCTGTCGTGAACAGCCAGGTGCTGTTCCATGCCGGCCACGGCGACCTGACCGTGCGGCCCGATATCGCGCGGTTTGACGGCAAGACCGTGCATTTTGCCGATGGCAGCCAGGCCGAGTATGACATGGTTCTGGCGGCCACCGGCTACAAGCTGCATTACCCGTTCATCGACCGCGATCTTCTGAACTGGCAGGGCGATGCGCCGCATCTGTATCTGAACGCCATGCATCCCGCCCGCGACGACCTGTTCGTTCTGGGCATGATCGAGGCGACCGGCCTGGGCTGGCAGGGCCGGCACGAACAGGCCGAGATGGTCGCGCGTTACATTCGCGGACTGCGCGACGGCACGCCGGGCGCGCGGGCGCTGCAACAGGAAAAGGCCCGCGGGTTCACACGCGCGACGGGCGGCATGTCCTATCTGAAGCTGCCGCGCATGGCCTATTACGTCGACAAGGCCACCTATCGCCGTGCGGTGACCGGCTGGATCCGGCGTCTTGGGGGGGCGCGGGCATGACCGGAATCGACAGCGTCGCGCTGAATTTCAGCCCCGCGGCGTTGCAGGCGTTGAATGCGATCCTGGCCATCGTCATGTTCTCGGTCGCCATCGACCTGACGCCGGCGCAGTTCCGCGCGCTTTGGCATCGAAAACGCGCGGTTTTGACGGGGCTCGTCTCGCAATTCATGCTTTTGCCGGCGCTGACCTTTCTGCTGGTGCTGGCGGTGCGCCCGCAGGCGTCGATCGCGCTGGGGCTGATGCTGGTCGCGGCCTGCCCGGGGGGCAATATCTCGAATTTTTTCACGCACCGGGCCGGGGGCAACGCGGCGCTATCGGTGTCGCTGACGGCCTTCGCCACCGTGGGGGCGATCGTGCTGACGCCGCTGAACATCGCGTTCTGGGGCAGTCTTTACGCCCCCAGCCGCGCCATCCTGCAAGCCACTGCCATCGATCCGGTGCAAGTGGCGATCACCGTGGGGCTGATGTTGATTCTGCCGCTGGTGCTGGGAATTGTGCTGAACATGCGGCGGCCGGATATCACCGCCCGGCTGCGCCGGCCGTTGCAATGGCTGTCGATGGCGATTTTCGTGCTGTTCATCGTGCTGGCCCTGCGCGCCAACTGGACCTATTTCCTCGAGTTCAGCGCCGGCATTGCCGGGCTGGTCGCGGCGCATAACGCGCTGGCGCTGGCGGGGGGCTTTGGCCTGGCCAGCCTGGCGGGCCTGGCGCCCTTCGATAGGCGCGCCGTGACGATCGAGACCGGCATCCAGAATTCGGGCCTCGGGCTGGTGCTGATATTCGGCTTTTTCGGCGGCATCGGCGGCATGGCCATCGTGGCGGCCTTTTGGGGCATATGGCACGTGCTGACCGGCTTTGTCGTGTCGTCACTTTTTGCGCGCAGGGGCGTGGTGGCATGAGCGACGTTCTGATCACCGGCGCAGGCGGCATGATTGGGCGCGTTCTGCTGCGCGAATTGGGGGGCGACGCCCTGGCCACCGACCTTGTCCCGCCCGCCAAGGCCCCCAACAACGCGCGGCTAGATGTTACCACCGACGACCCCGACCGCGTGATCGGCGCGCATCGCCCCAGGGTGGTCGTGCACCTGGCCTCGGTCATGGGGGCGGATGTGCCGCGCGAAAAGGCCCATGCCGTGGATGTCGAGGGCACGCGCAAGGTGCTTGCGGCCTGTCTTGCCCACGGGGTCCGGCGGCTGGTCGTCACCTCGTCGGGCGCGGCTTACGGGTATCACCCCGACAATCCGGTGCCGCTGACCGAAGACTGCCCTTTGCGGGGCAATCCCGAATTCGCCTATGCCGATCACAAGCGCCAGGTCGAGGAAATGCTGGCCCAGGCGCGGCGCGAGCACCCCGAGCTGGAGCAGGTCGTGCTGCGGGTTGGCACGGTGCTGGGGACCGGCACAGACAACCAGATCACCGCGCTGTTTCACAAGCCGCGCCTGTTGGCGGTAAGCGGCAGCGCCAGCCCTTTCGTCTTTATCTGGACGCGCGACCTGGCCCGGGTGCTGGCGCGCGCTGCGGGGAATGGGCCACCGGGCGTCTATAACGTGGCCGGCGACGGCGCGTTGTCGATCGAGGCGATTGCCCGGCGATTGCACAAGCCGGTGCTGCGCCTGCCGCCCTGGGCGCTGCGCGCGGCGCTGGCCGTGGCGCGGCCCCTGAGACTAAGCCGTTATGGCCCCGAGCAGGTGCGGTTTCTGCAATACCGCCCCGTGCTGGACAACACGGCGCTGAAAAAGCGCTTTGGCTATCGCCCCGAGCTGAGCAGCGCACAGGTGTTCGATCTGTGGATGAAGGATGCAGGCTTGTGAAGGTCGCGGTGATCTCGGGCGGGGCCGGGGGGCTGGGTCTGGCGTTGGCCGACGCGCTTGAGGCGCGGGGCTGGCGGGTGTGGCTGCTGGATCGTGCTGTCGCGCATGTCCGCCCGACCGACCGGCGGCGGCTGATCGCCTGCGACCTGACCGACCAGGCGGCGCTTGCGGCGGCCTGTGTGCAGGTCATTCAGGCCGAGGGCCGTGTCGATCTGGCCGTCTATAACGCCGGGATCACCCATATCGGCCCGTTCGAGCGGCTGGACGAGGCGACCCACCGCCAGGTGTTCGAGATCAATTACTTTGCCGCCGTCGGCATGGCGCGGCACCTGTTGGGGGCGGTGCGCAAGGCGGGTGGCACCCATCTGGCTATATCTTCGGTTGCGGGGTTTTCGCCGCTCTACCACCGCAGCGCCTATGCCGCGTCGAAACACGCCTTGGAGGGGTTCTTTCATTCCCTGCGCTCGGAAGAGGCCGCGCATGGGGTGCGGGTGCAGGTTGCGGCGCCGTCCTTCGTGGCGACCAACACGGGCGCGCAGGCCGGTGCCGATGGGATCGTGCGACCGGGCGCCGCGGCGGACGGGCTGGATTACATGTCGCCGCAAGACGCCGCCGCGGCCATCCTGCGCGGGCTCGACCGCGGTGCGCCGATGATCCCGGTGGGCCGGGTGGCGCGGCTGGCCTGGTGGATCAACCGTGCCGCGCCGCGCCTTTACCAGCGGATGATGGAGCGCAACATCCGCGGTTAGCGATCAGCCGGCGATGTCCTGCATGGCGTCCAGAAACTGCGCCACCTCGTCCAGGCTGTTGTAATGCGCCAGCGACACACGCACGCAGTCGGGCCGGCCCAGCGGGTCAAGGATGTTGCCCGAATAGTGGTCGGCCTTGCGGATATGCACGCGCAGGCCGCGCGCCTCGAGCCCGGCGACGATATCGGCCGACGCGAGCCCGTCGTGCCAGAAACTGACCAGCCCTTCGCGGGCCGGGTTTTCCGCCCCGCCGATGATCTGCACGCCGGGCAGGGCGGTCAGGCCCGCGTGGTTACCGGTGCCGTGCAGCATCGCGTCGCACAGCGCATGTTCATGGGCGTGGATGGCGGCGCCCGCCGCCTCGATCCGCGCGCGCGGGTCGCTTTCGGTGGAAATCGAACCACCCAGCCAATCGAGATAGGCCACCACATCCGACAGCGTGGCATAGGCGCCGGTGTCGCGGGTGCCCAGCTCCCAGTTTTCGGCTGGGCCACCGACCAGCGCCTCGTGGGGCAGGGCGGCGAGGCGATCCGACAGCCATGCCACGCCATAGCCGTGGCACGAAAACATCTTGTAGGGCGAGATCGCATAACCGTCGACGCCCGCCGCCGTCAGGTCGATCAAGCCGTGGGCCGCGTGCTGGATGCCATCGACGATGATAAGGCACTTGGGTGCGACAGCACGAATTTCGGCGGCGATCGTGGCCACGTCGACGCCCATGCCGGTGACGGGGCTGGTGTGGATGATCGTGGCGATGGCCAGATCGGGGCGCAGATGCGGGCGATAGTGATCGGGCGTTACCGTGCCGGTGGCGTCGTCATGGGCCACGGCGATGTAGTTGCGCCCGGATCGTTCCGCCCATAACCGCGCCGCGCTGCGCGAGGCGGGGTGTTCCAGCGTGCTGCCGATAACCGGGCCGGGGCCCGTGCCCATCGCGGCGCTGCGGATCATCCGATAGAGCATTTCGGTCCCGCTTTCGCCGACGATGACCTGGCCGCCCGGTGCGTTCAGCAGCAGCTTCATGTCGTCGCGGGCCTTGGCGATGATCTGCATCAGATGCGTGCTGGCCGGGTTGGCGCGGCCCTGGTTGTCGGGGATCGCGGCGAAAGTGGCCGTGGTTTCGACCACCGATTTCAGCGTCAGCGCGCCGCCGGCATTTTCAAAAAACACCCGCGGGCCAGTGATCGGGCAGGTGTCGACATGGGCAAAGCGGTCGCGGATGGCGGCAAGGGTTTCGGCTGCGAACATGTGAGGGCCTTTCGAGTCGGAGCGGCGCGAGAGTGGCGCGGCGCGCCCGCGGATGCAATCGCGGATGCGGCCGGCACCAAAACGCCGGATCGCGGGGCCAAATCCGCCGCAATCGCCGTCCAGCTTAACCAAATCGTAGCACGCGCAACGGCAGGATACCCCCATGAGTGACCTCACCCCCGTTTCCACACGTCACATGCGCTTGTTCGAGTATCTGCGGCACGAAACGCTGGCCGCCCAGGTGCGCGCGCGGCTGGCGCGGCGCCAGCGCGATATCGATGCACCGGCGCAGGACAGGTCGCCCGGTATCACCCGGCATGACCGACCCACGCGGCGTGGTGCCCCCGGTTCTGCGGCGCCCGTGGCCTAGCCGCGAAACCCGGTGGCGACGACGAATTTTTCCGAGCTGTCCGCCCGGCTTGCGGGCGGTTTCACATTGGCGACCTTGGCGAATTTCTGTTTCAGCAGTTTTTGCAGGTCGCCCTCGGCCCCGCCGGCCAGAACCTTGGCGACGAAGGTTCCGCCCTCTTCCAGCACGTCGAAGGCGAAATAGGCCGCGGCCTCGCACAGGGCCATGATGCGCAAATGGTCGGTCTGCTTGTGGCCGGAACTGGCGGCGGCCATGTCGCTCATCACAACGTCGGCTTGTCCGCCCAGCCATTCCTTGACCTTGTCATCGGCGCCGTCGTCCAGGAAATCGAGCTGATGGATCTCGGCGCCGGCGATCGGTTCGACCTCTTGCAGGTCGACGCCGATGATACGGCCCTGCGCCTTGCCCGATTTTTCACCCAGGGCGTTGATGCGGGGCACGGCCACCTGGATCCAGCCGCCGGGCGCGCAGCCCAGATCGACGACCCGCGCGCCGGGCACGAGAAAGCGGAACTTGTCATCCAGTTCCATGATCTTGAAGGCCGCCCGCCCGCGATAGCCTTCTTTGCGGGCGCGGGCCACGTAAGGGTCGTTCAACTGCCGCTGCAACCAGCGCGTCGACGACAGCTTGCGACCGCGGGCGGTCTTGACCTTGACCTTCAGATCGCGCTGACCGCGGCCCGAGGTGTTCTTGCCGGTGGGTTTCTTGCTCATGCGGGGGCCTTTTCAGAAGGGTCCGTTTTCCAGCACGCCATCGGCGCTCATTTGCGCGTAAAGCAGCCCCTCGCGCAAGCCGCGATCGGCCACGGAAAGCCGGTCGGTGGGCCAGCAGCGCAACAGCGCTTGAAGGATCGCCGCACCCGACATGATCAGGGCCTGCCGGTCCTGCCCGATGCGCGGATCGCGCCGCCGCCCGGCGGGGCCCAGGGCAAGGTAGCCCCGGATCACGCGGTCGATCTGGTCCGAGGTCATGCGCAGCCCGTCGACCTTGGTGCGGTCATAGCGTTTCAGCCCGAGGTGGCTGGCGGCGACGGTGGTGACGGTGCCGCTGGTGCCGACGATCTGGAACCCCTCGCGCGTCTGTTCGTCTTTGTAGGGGGCGAACTCGGCCAGGTTTTCCTCGAAAAACCACGACATAAGGGCAAAGCGCGCGGCGTCGTCTTCGACATCGTTGAACTGGTCGCGCAGGGTGGCGACGCCCAGCGGCACGCTGATCCAATCGACCACCTTGGCCGCGGGAAACGGGCTGTCGGTGGGGTGAAAGCCCGCATGCAACCGCATGATCGCGCGGGGGCGTTCGGGCTGCGGCACGCTGGACAGGTCGATCCACACCAGTTCGGTCGAGCCGCCGCCGATATCGACCACAAGCAACTGTTCGGTCCGGGTGCTGACCAGCGGCGCGCAGGAGATGACGGCCAGCCGCGCCTCTTCCTCGGGCTGGATGATTTCCAGCTTCAGCCCGGTTTCGCGGTGCATCTGGCGGATGAAGTCATTGGCGTTCTTGGCGCGCCTGCACGCTTCGGTCGCGACAAGGCGCATCCGGCGCACCTTGTGGCGCTTCAGTTTTTGCTGGCAGATACGCAATGCCTGCGCCGTGCGACGCATCGAGGCACGGCTTAGACGGCCGGTTTGTTCCAGACCGGCGCCCAATTGCACCGATTTGGAAAAACTGTCGACCACGTGAAACTGACTGCCCTTGGGTTGGGCGATCAGCATACGACAACTGTTGGTGCCAAGATCCAGCGCGGCATACAGCTCGGCCGGATCCGGCGGGTTCGGCGCGGGGGTTGCAACCGGTTTAGGGAACGCGCCCGCACCTTTCGGACGCTTGGGCGCCATTTTACACGCCCTCCATTTCGAGTTGCCTTCAAACTAATCGCTTGCGACCCGTCGCGCAAGCGCCGCCATGGTTCACTCATAAAGATGTTCACGATTTTGATGGTCGCTGCCGGTGGCCTGCGCTTGCCGTCCTCTGCTATTGCCAAATGGTCGCGGATGTCGGCGGGAGTGTCGAAAACCGCCCTCATGTCGCAGACGCGCTGCCCTACAACCGGGGCCACGGAGTAAGAGGAATCACGCAGATGCCCGATGTCACGATCGTTTACTGGCGGGATATCCCCGCGCAGGTCATCGTCGGCAAGGGGCGGCGCGGCGCCAAGCGTCCGCTGCCCGAACGGTTCGAGCAGGCGATCGACCGCGCCGCCATGAAGGTTGGCGCCGCCGATACCGACGCCTACCTGGCCGAATGGCGCAAGGCGGCCCCCTACACCGTGGAAGGCGACCCCGAAGAGGTCGCCCAGGCCGAGGCCGACAGGCTGGAGGCAGAGTACGATCAGGACCGCATCAAGGCGCTGATCGCAAACGATGGTTGGGCATGACCCCAAAGGGCGTCTGGGAGGCCGCGATGGCTTTGCTGAATTTCAAGAAGCGTGACGAGAACATCAAGACGGTCGATCCCAAGGTCGAAGCGTTCTTGCAGGATTACTCGATCGAGGTGATGCCGCGCACCGCCGAAAAGGTCGAGGATTTCCGCGAGTTGCTGCCCGAGGGCACCCGCGTCTATATCGCCCATATCGACGGCACGCCGATCGCCGACATGGTGGCCACGGCCAAGCGGCTGAATGACCAGGGCTACAAGGTGATGCCGCATTTCCCCGCGCGTATCATCAAGGATGCCGCAACGCTGGAAAACTGGATCGCCATGTACCAGGGCGAGGCGGATGTGAAACAGGCGCTGCTGCTGGCCGGCGGCGTGGC
>JAASTF010000395.1 GCA_021767525.1 Paracoccaceae bacterium | reverse complement strand
CGGTGCGGTGACCACACTGGACGGGCGCGAAACCGCGCCATTGGCGGCAACGCCGCGCTTAATCCAGGACGAAAACGGCGCGCCACTGGGATTTTTCGAGGCGGTCGTGGGCGGCCGTTCGGTGGGGGTGCCGGGCACGCCCGCCCTGATGGAGGACGCGCAACGGCGCTGGGGCCGGGCCGCTTGGGGCGGGGTGTTCGATGAGGCCATCGCGCTGGCCGAGGGGGGCTTCGCGGTGTCGCCGCGCCTGGCCGCGTCGGTTGCCCGCGATGCCGAGCGGTTGGCCAGCCACCCGGTGACGGCGGCCTATTTCCTGCCCGATGGCGCGCCGCTTGCCGAAGGGGCCACGCTGCAAAACCTTGACTATGCAGAGGTTTTGCGCCGGATGGCCGCGGGTGGGGCGGAGGTGATGTATCGAGGCGAGGTGGCCGCCGATATCGTGCGCGCGGTGCGGGGCGCGTCGAATCCGGGGCTTTTGTCGGCGCTGGACCTGGCGACTTACGAGGTGCGCGAGCGGCCGGCTGTGTGCGTCGAATACCGCGGCGCGGATGTTTGCGGGATGGGGCCGCCGAGTTCGGGCGCGCTGACCGTGGGGCAGATCTTGGGGATGCTGGACGGGTATGAACTGCCCGGTCCTGAAAGTGTCGAGGCGTGGCGGCTGATCGGGGATGCGAGCCGGTTGGCCTTTGCCGATCGGGGGCTGTACATGGCCGACAGCGATTTCGTGCCGGTGCCGGTCAAGGGTTTGATAGATAAGGAGTATCTGTCGCAGCGGGCGCAGGCGTTGGCGGGCGATGACGCCTTGCCCGAGGTGGCGCCGGGCACGCCGGAATTCGACCATTCCTGGGACTATGCGCCGGGCGAGGATCTGGCGCAGCCGGCGACCTCGCATATCTCGATTTTTGACAAGTATGGCAATGCGTTAAGCATGACGACGACGATCGAGAACGCGTTTGGCAGCCGGGTGATGGTGCGCGGTTTCTTGTTGAACAACGAGTTGACCGATTTCTCTTTCCGCTCGCACGCCGATGGGCGGCCCGTGGCGAACGCGGTGGCGCCGGGCAAAAGGCCGCGCTCGTCGATGGCGCCGACGATTGTTTTGCGCGACGGCAAGCCCGTTCTGGTGGTGGGCAGCCCGGGCGGCAGCCGCATCATCGGCTATGTCGCCAAGACGATAATTGCGTTTATCGACTGGGGGTTAGACGTGCAGCAGGCGGTGGACCTGCCGCACCTGGTGAACCGGTTTGGCACCTATGACGTGGAAGAAGGCACAAGCGCCGAGGCGCTGGCCGGGTCCTTGGCGGAGATGGGATACGAGGTGAATATTCGCAACCTCAACTCGGGCCTGCATGCCATATCCATCGGGCCGGACGGGTTGCTTGGTGGGGCCGATCCGCGGCGTGAGGGTGTGGTGCTGGGCGATTAAGGTTAACGCACTGAAAAGGCGGGGAAAACCGCGATCACACCACATGCACAACCCATACACATGTCATGCATATTTCGGTTTGCATGATTTCACACGATTGGCGTGGTTAACGCGCCGTGCGCTGGGCTGAACCACCGATGCAGCGCGACCGGTCCAAGGGCGGCAAGACCCGGCCTTTGCCGGTTCTACCAGGCGGACGAGCAATAGCGCGGGCGGCACCGCTAAAGAAATTCGGGCGCGCCCACGGCCCAACCAAGATCGAGCGGTTTGCCCGAGGGCAGGATGTGCCGCATCGGTTTTCCAACTTCGGGGCCAAGCTCGAAAAGACCGGCGAAGGAAGCGAAATCTTCGAACCAGCGATGCTCTTGTGAAAAGGATTGCACGACCATCGCCGCGCGGTCTGTCTTGAAGCGCTCGGCCTCGACCACGGCGGCAGCGGTGCGGTGCAGCAATTGATAGCGGATGTGGTCGATCGCCCCATCGGGCAGCCCGAGCAGGTTGTGAATAAAGGTGATGCGTTCGATCTTGCCCGTGCTGGCATTGGCCATCCATTCGCCGACTGTCGGGCCGAATGGTTCGTTCACCTTGGCTTCGACCGCGGCGGCAATGGTGTGATCACCGTCACGGGCCAGAGCGAACACATCGCACTGGCTTGCGCGTGCGCCACCGGGCAGCGCGACCTTGTGTTCGGGGATGGCCAGCAGCAGTTGCACGTTTTGCCCAAGCAGCGCGGCGATTTCCGGTGGCAGGCCCTGCGCGGCCTCCCATGACAGGGCGGCGGCCATCGCGGAATAGCCGCGTTTCCATTGCTTTTGCGGATCGGCAAGAAATTGCTGCCAGTCGTCGGGGCCGCTGCTGGGTATGAGGATTTTGGTCATGGCGCAGTCTAGCGTGCTGCGCGTTGGGCGACCAACACCAAAATGGGCCATACGCCCAAGGCGCGCGCGCCTACTTCTGCCCGATCTTCGGCTCTGTCCCCGCGCGCAGGCGGGCGATGTTGCCGCGGTGGGTCCAGAACACCAAAAGCGTGACCGCGACGCCCAGAAAGAACAGCTGCCCCTGTCCGAGAAGTATCATCCAGAAGGTGGAACTGGCCGCGGCCACAAGCGCCGCCAGCGACGAGATGCGCGCCAGGGCGGCGGTGGCCAGCCACGTGCCGCAAAGCGCCAGGCCCACGGGCCAGGCGAGCGCCAGCATCAGGCCGAGGAAGGTCGCCACGCCCTTGCCGCCGCGAAAGCCCAGCCAGACCGGGTAGACATGGCCCAGAAAGGCCATCAGCCCGGCCAGTTGCGCGGCGTCCTCGGCCGCCAGCGCGCGGGCCAGCAGAACCGCCACAGCCCCCTTGCCGCCATCCAGAAGCAGCGTCAGCGCGGCGGCGCGCTTGT
>JAASTF010000394.1 GCA_021767525.1 Paracoccaceae bacterium | reverse complement strand
TCCATCGCGCGGGTCATGGCGGGTATGCCGGCGAACATCGACATCTGGGCGATGGTCTCGGCGATTTCATCCTTCGTGGCCCCGGCCTCGAGCGCGTGGCGCACGGTCTGGCGCACGGCGGTGTCGGCCTGCGCGCCCTGCATGGTCAGCCCCGCCAGTGTCAGCAAAAGCCGTGTCTTCGCATCCAGACCGTCCTTGCTGATCCCCTTGCCGAACCACATCTCCATCGCCTCTTTGGGCATGGTCGGCCACAGCTTTTCGAACCCCTTGGGGTCGAACGAGGATAGCGCCGGGTTCATCGCCCGGGCCATGTCCTGTGCTTGCTGCATCATCAGCTCGAAAGGGGTTTTCGCGTCGCTCATCGGTAAGGCGCGTCCAGTTCCAGGTTGCGGGCGATCTCGGCCTCCCAGCGGTCGCCGTTCTCAAGAAGCTTTTCCTTGTCATAGAACAGCTCTTCGCGGGTTTCGGTGGCGAACTCGAAATTCGGGCCTTCGACGATGGCATCCACCGGGCAGGCCTCTTGGCAGAAGCCGCAATAGATGCATTTCGTCATGTCAATGTCATAGCGCGTGGTGCGGCGGCTGCCGTCTTCGCGCGGCTCGGCGTCGATGGTGATCGCCTGCGCGGGGCAGATCGCCTCGCACAGTTTGCAGGCGATGCAGCGCTCTTCGCCGTTGGGATAGCGGCGCAGCGCGTGTTCGCCCCGGAACCGCGGCGACAGCGGGCCTTTTTCGTGGGGGTAGTTGATCGTCACCTTGGGCGCGAAGAAGTATTTGAACCCCAGCTTGAAGCCCTTGAGAAAGTCGCTCAGCAGGAAATAGCCCGCGGCGCGTTTATAGTCGATCTGCGTCATGGATCAGCTCCCTCAGCCCCAGCGCGCGAACGCGCCCCAGAACCATTCGAATTTTGCGGCAAATGCCACGAAGACCACCCAGAACAACGACATCGGCAGGAACACTTTCCAGCCCAGCCGCATCAGCTGGTCATAGCGATAGCGGGGCGTGATCGCCTTCACCATCGAGAACATGAAGAAGACAAACAGCATCTTCAGCACCATCCACAGGATGCCATCGGGCAGGCCCGGGATGGGCGACAGCCAGCCGCCAAAGAACATCAGGCTGACCAGCGCGCACATCAGCACCACGGCCACCAACTCGCCGATCATGAACAGCAGGAACGGGGTCGAGCTGTATTCGACCTGATAGCCCGCCACCAGTTCCGATTCCGCCTCGGGCAGATCGAAGGGCGGGCGGTTGGTTTCGGCCAGCGCCGAGATGAAGAACAGAAACAGCATCGGGAAATGCGGCACCCAGTACCAGCTGAAGATCCCATAACCGCCATCCTGCGCCTGTACGATCGAGCCGAAATTCATCGAACCGGTCGAGATGATGACGCCGATGATGATCAGGCCGATGCTGACCTCGTAGGAGATCATCTGCGCCGCCGAGCGCAGCGAGCCCAGGAACGGGTATTTCGAGTTCGACGCCCAGCCGCCCATGATCACGCCGTAGACCTCGAGCGAGGAGACGGCGAAGACATAGAGGATCGCCACGTTGATGTCGGAAATCACCCAGCCCTCGTTGAACGGGATCACCGCCCAGGCGATCAGCGCCATCACCAGGCTGATCATCGGCGCCAGCAGGAACACCGCGCGGTCGGCGCCCGCGGGGAACACGACCTCTTTCACGATATACTTGATGAAATCGGCAAAGCTTTGCAGCAGGCCGAAGGCGCCCACCACGTTGGGGCCCTTGCGCATCATTACTGCCGCCCAGATCTTGCGGTCGGCATACATCAGGAAGGCCAGCGCCACCAGAAGCGGCACGATCACGGCCAGGATCTGCGCGACGATGACAAGAAACATGCCAAGGTAGGTGTTGGTAAAGAATTCGACCATTGTTGCCCTCTACACCGTCGGTATTCCGTTTTCGTTGCAGGCCGCCGTCACCACCTCGGCATCGATGGTCCGCGTCCCCCGGGGCAGCGCGGGCGAGATCGTGTAGACCGCGTCGCCCGTCCAGCGCCCATTGTTTTCATCCACCGTCGTGCGCACCTGGCGCGCGAAACCGAAACCGCGGATCAGCGCGTATTGCGCAGCCGCGCATTCGGCATAGGCGGTCACGTCATCCGGCCCCCGCGCACCGCGCATGGCGACCAGGAAATTCACCAGGTCGCCATCCAGAAGGCGGGTTTCGACGCCCTCGTAAACCGCGCCGTCGGGCGCTGCAAGACGTGCGTCGTCGATCACCTCGGGTGAGGTGATACAACCCGCCAGCATCGCGCTGGCGAGGGGCGATATGACGACCGCTGCGCGCATCACTCGGCCGCCAGGCCCATGTCGCGGGTCTTGGCGTTGCGGCTAAGCTCGGCCATCAGCTCGGATGCGCGCGCGATCGGGTTGGTCAGGTAGAAATCGCTGGTGACATAGCGGAAATCGGCATCTCCCAGGCTGCCCGTGGGCAGCGGCTGCCACTCGTTTTCCACCACCTCGTCGATCTGCGCCAGATGCGGCACCTCGGCCACCAGGGCCTGGCGCAGCTGGGCCAGGCTGTCCCAGGGCTGCGTCGCGTCCAGCTCGCCCGACAGGGCGCGCAGGATGGCCCAGTTTTCCTTGGCCTCGCCCGGCGCGAACCCGGCGCGCAGCGCCAGCTGCGGGCGGCCTTCGGTGTTGACGAACAGGCCCTGTTCCTCGGGATAGGCAGCGCCGGGCAGGATCACGTCGGCGCGGTGCGCGCCGCGGTCGCCGTGGCTGCCCTGGTAGATCACGAAAGCCCCCTCGCCGATCTCGATCTCGTCGGCGCCCAGGTTATAGATTACGTCGGCCTCGTTCAC
>JAASTF010000071.1 GCA_021767525.1 Paracoccaceae bacterium | reverse complement strand
TCGAGCAATTGGTCAGCACCACGGGCAGGCCATAGGTTTCATGCCAGGCGCGCACCAGGTGGTCCGACGCCGCTTTCGAGGCGGAATAGGGACTGCGCGGGTCATAGGGTGTGGTTTCGGTGAACTGCACCGACGGGTCGGCCGGCAAAGAGCCGTATACCTCGTCGGTCGAGATATGGTGAAAGCGGAAGGCCGCGGGCTTGCCGCGCTCCGTCCAATAGGCGCGGGCGGCCTCGAGCATGTTGTAGGTGCCGGTAACATTGGTTTCGATAAAGGCGCCCGGCCCGTCGATCGAGCGGTCCACATGGCTTTCGGCGGCCAGGTGCATCACCGCGTCGGGGGCGTGTTCGGCAAAGACCGCATCCAGCGCCGCGCGGTCGCGGATATCGGCCTGAACAAAGGCATATCCGGCCATATCAGAGACTGTTTTGACGTTGTCCAAGCAGGCGGCATAGGTCAGCGCGTCAAGGTTCACCACCTGGTGCCCCCGCGCCATCGCCAGCCGCACCACCGCCGAGCCGATAAAGCCCGCGCCGCCGGTTACCAGCAGTTTCATGCGGCGCCCTCCCAAGAAAAGGGGCTGTCGAACCCGGCCAGTGGCGGGGCGGCGGCGTCCTTGTCCGACAGGATCGGTGGCTGCGATAGCCCCCAGTCGATGCCGCAGCTGTCCCAGGCCACGGCGCCGTCGCACTCGGGCGCGTAGTAATCCGAGCACTTGTAGATGATTTCGGTCATCGGTTCGCGGGTTGCAAAGCCGTGCAGGAACCCTTCGGGGATCAGCAATTGACGGCCGTTCTCGAAACTCAGTTCGACGCCCACCCAATGGCCATAGGTCGGGCTGCCGCGGCGGATGTCCACCGCCACGTCAAACAGACGCCCGCGGCCGCAGCGCACCAGCTTGGCCTGGGCATGGGGCGGCGATTGGAAATGCAGCCCCCGCACCGTGCCGGTTGCCTCGGACAGCGAGTGATTGTCCTGCACGAAATCGTAATCCAGCCCGGCCGCCGCCATGCGCTGGCGATTCCAGCTTTCGCTGAAAAAGCCGCGCGCGTCGCCAAAGCGCTGCGGGGTCAGGATCACGACGCCGGGCAGGGCGGTCTGTTCGATCTGCATTGGGGGCCTTCCCTGTCTGATTTGCCCCATCCTTAGACGATCGGGCGTATTTGGCCAGAGCGGGGGGCGCATCGCGCGGGCGCCGGGCAGGGGCTGTGGCGCCCGGTGCCTAAATGCCCCGCATTACGTCTTTTTCGACAGGCGCGCCTTTTGCGCGCGCAGTCTTTCGAACAGCCGCACGGCCAGGCCGGGCTTGTTGGTCTGATCGGCCCGCGCCAGCGCCAGCGCCCCGTCGGGCACATCGCGCGTGATGGTCGAACCGGACGCCGTCATCGCCCCGTCGCCCACGGTGACCGGCGCCACCAGCATCGTGTCGGATCCGATAAAGGCATCCTGCCCGATCACCGTGCGATGCTTGAACACGCCGTCGTAATTGCACGTCACCGTGCCCGCGCCGATATTGCTGCGCGCGCCGACCTCGGCATCGCCGATATAGCTCAGGTGGTTGACCTTCACGCCTTCGGCCAGCCGGGCGTTCTTGATCTCGACGAAATTGCCGATCCGGGTGTCTTGGGCCAGAGTGGCGCCAGGGCGCAGCCGGGCATAGGGACCCACCACGGCGCCCGGGCCCACCTGGCAGCCTTCGAGATGGGAAAAGGCGCGAATCCGGGCGCCGTCCTCGACCGCGACGCCGGGGCCGAAAACCACGTTGGGCTCGATCTCGACATCGCACCCGATCTTCGTGTCCCAGGCCAAATGCACGCTGTCGGGGGCCTGAAGGGTCACGCCCTTTGCCATCAGCGCGGTTCGCGCCCCGGCCTGAAAGATGGCTTCGGCCCGGGCCAGGTCGGCGCGCGAATTGACCCCCAGTGTTTCGCTTTCAGGGCAGCGGACCACCGTGGCCGAAAGGCCCTTTTCCGCCGCAATAGAGACGATATCGGTCAGGTAATACTCGCCCGAGGCATTGTCGTTTCCGACCGCGTCGATCAGCGCGAACAGGGTCTGCGCATCGGCGGCCACGACGCCGGAATTGCACAGCCGGATGGCGCGCTCTTCGGGCGAGGCGTCGTTGAACTCGACGATACGCAGCAGCCGGTCGCCTTCGGTCACCAACCGGCCATAGCGGCTGGGGTCGGCCGCATCAAAGCCCAGCACGACCACGTCATGGGTTTTCCGGGCCTCGGCCATCGCGCGCAAGGTTTCGCCCGAGATAAAGGGCGTGTCGCCGTAAAGAACGATGGCGTCGCCCGCGAACCCGTCCAGGGCGGGGCGCGCCTGCGCCACGGCATGGGCGGTGCCCAGCTGCTTGGTCTGCAACACCACATGGGCCGCCGGGTCGAACGCCTGCGCCGCCTGGGTGACCTGTGCGGCGCCGTGTCCGGCCACGACCACCATCCGCTCGGGGGTCAGCGCGCCACCGGCGCGCATCGCGTGCCACAGCATCGGGGCATGGGCGATGCGATGCAGCACCTTCGGCAGGTCCGATTTCATGCGCGAGCCCTTGCCGGCGGCGAGCACGATCAATGCGACAGTCATGGTAAACCCCGTTCATGCGTTTGCGCATCGTTGTGCCCCGGACCGGGGGCAGGGGCAAGGCGGCGCGGCGCCGGCTGGTACGGGAAACTGCCGGCGCGGGGGCATTCCCGGCGGGTCCATTTGACTTTGCGGGGCATTTATGGGCACTCCGCTTGGCAGCAAGGGCTTAGTGGACAAGGCGGGGCACATGCAGCAGCAGGCAGCGGGGGCAGGGCGGCTTGTGGCGATCGTCGTCACCCATAACCGGCTGGACAAGCTGAAGCTGACGGTGGCGCGCCTGCTCGAGGCGCCGCCCGCGCTGCTGACGATGGTGCTGGTGGTCGACAACGCCTCGACCGACGGCACGCAGGCCTGGTTGTCGGCGCAAACCGATCCGCGCCTGGCAGTGCATCGCTGCGCGACCAATGGCGGTGGGGCAGGCGGGTTCGAAACCGGGATGCGCCTGGCCTCGGAGCGGTTCGACCCCGACTGGATGGTGGTGATGGACGACGATTCCCGCCCCGCGCCCGGGGCGCTGGCCCGGTTTCACGGGGCCGACCGATCGGGCGCCGAGGCCTGGGGCGCGGCGGTCTATCACCCGGGGCCCGACCGGCGCATCTGCGACATGAACCGCCCGGCCATAAACCCGTTCTGGCATCGCAACGTCCTGTGGCGCACGATCCTGGGCAAGGGGCGCGACGGGTTTCACCTGGGCCCGGCCGATTATGCCGCCGACGCCCCCGTGCGGGCGGTGGATTCGGCCTCGTTCGTGGGGCTGTTTCTCAGCCGGGCGGCGGTGGCGCGGGTGGGCTATCCCGACGGGCGGCTGTTCATTTATGGCGACGACACGCTTTATACCTTGGGCCTGACCCGTGCCGGCGGCCGGATCATGTTCGACCCGGCGCTTGTGTTCGAGCATGATTTCTCGACCCTCAGCGACACCGACAAGCGGTTTCGCCCGCTTTGGAAAAGCTATTACCACTACCGCAACCTGCTGATGGTCTACCGGCTGTGCTCGGGGCGGCTTTTTGTACTGGTGGCGCCGGCGGCGGCGGCGAAATGGCTGTTGAAGGTGCGCCACCATTCCGGCGAAAGGCGGGCCTTCCTGGGCTATGTGCTGCGCGCGCTGCGCGACGGGATCGCCCGGCGCACCGATGTCAGCCATGACACGGTCATGGGCTGGGGTCGCCGCTGACGGCCTAGCGGGTCAGGATGTCGCGGTGATAGCGATGCAGCAGAACGGTGCCCAGAAACAGCACGATCAATGAAAACCCCACCACGAACAGCCCCGAGGCATAGGATGCCTCGTATGTCGGGTAGAACCCGGTCCGCGCGATCCCGGTGATGTGAAACAGAGGGTTGTACCACAGGATCTCTTGCACGCCGCGGGGCATGTCCTCGTACAGGAACAGCACGCCCGAGGCGATGAACAGCGGCCGCATCAGCACCGACCAGATCACCTCCCAGGCGTCGATCAACCCGAAAAGCGCGCAGTTCAGCATGCCGACCCCCAGGCTGAGCAGCAAAAGCAGCCCCACCGCCTCGACGATCGGGCCGACATCCAGCAGCGCGCGGCTTTCGGTCATCATCAGCACGCCGAACAGAACGATATAGCCGACCAGGATGCTGGTCAGCGCGTTCAGCACGAAACGCGCGATGATCGGGTCGATCCAGGTGACGATCGGATATTGCAGAAGCGGCTTGGAAAAGGTCAGCGCCCGCGCCACCGTGTTCGACACGTTCTGATACAGGATGAAGGGCACAAAGCCGGTGGCGTAGAACAGGATAAAGCTGTTGCCCAGGGGCGGGTTGCGCAGCAAAAGCGAAAAGCCCACCGCCAGGATCAGAACCCCGCCCATCGGTTCGAGTATCGCCCAGATATACCCGCCGGGCGACCGGCCATAGCGGGTCGACATTTCCCGCAGCATCAGGGCCAGCACGGTCCGCAGGGTGCGGAACCGTTGGTTCAGCCCCGAACCGGGGGATTGTGGCGGTGGCATATCGGTGGCAGACATCTGGGGCGTCCTATGGCAAAGCCTGCGCGCAGTATGTAGAATACCGGCCCGTGTTTCAAACAGGTTTGAGCAGAGTAATCCTTTGAAAAATCACGATAAAGAAGATCCCAACCCCAAGCGTGCCCGGCCCGCGGCCGCCGCGCGCAACCCGGGCCCCAAGCCGGGGCTGGGCGGGGCAGAGGGGCCGGGCGCGCCGCAGGGGCGGCGAGGGGCCCCCACGATCGCGGTTCGTCCGATGGCCGAACCGGCCCGGATGAAGCGCCGCCATTGGGCGCTGATCGCGGGATTCTTCGCCTGCGTGGCGCTGCCACTTCTGGTGATCGGGATCTACCTGTGGCTGGTGGCCGAGGATCAATATGCCTCGACCGCCGGCTTTACCGTGCGCAAGGAAGAGGGCGCCAGCGCCACCGATCTGTTGGGCGGGCTGGCCAGCCTGACGGGGGCCAGCGCCTCGGCCGATGGCGACGTGCTTTACGAATATATCCGCAGCCAGGCGGTGGTGCGCCGGATCGACGACAAGCTGGGATTGCGGGAGTATTACGCCCGATATTGGGACCAGGACCCGGTTTTCGCGCTGTGGCCCGATGCCTCGATCGAGGATCTGCACTGGTTCTGGGACCGGATCGTGCGCGTGTCCTACGACCAATCCACCGGGCTGACCGAACTGCAGGTGCTGGCCTTCGACGCGCAGATGGCCCAGCGGATCGCCTCCGAGATCGTCAGCGAAAGCCAGGACATGGTGAACGAGCTGAACGAGGCGGCCCGCCTGGATGCGATCCGCTATGCCGAGGCAGATCTGCAACAGGCCGAAGAGCGCCTGAAACAGGCGCGCGCCGCGCTGACGCAGTTCCGCACCCGAACCCAGATCGTCGACCTGGAATCCGATATCCAGGGCCGCATGGGCGTGATGAACACGCTGCAGCAGCAGCTGGCCGCCGAACTGGTCGCCTTTGACGAGCTCAGCCAGATCACCCAGGGCGACGATCCGCGCCTGAACCGGGCGCTGCGGCGCATCCAGGTGATCCGCGACCGCATCGCCGAAGAACGCCGCACCTTCGCCCTGAACGAGGTGCTGTCGACAGGCGAGGATTACCCCACGCTGATCGCCGAATTCGAAGGTCTGATGGTCGAGCGCGAGTTCGCCGAACAGGCCTATCGCGCGGCCCTGACCGCCTGGGACAGCGCCAAGGCCGACGCGCAGCGCCAAAGCCGTTACCTGGCCGCCTATGTCGAGCCGACCCTGGCCGAAGAGGCCGAATATCCGCAACGGTTCGTCATCTTCGGCCTGGCGGCGCTGATCCTCGTGCTGGGCTGGGGCGTGCTTGCGCTGATCTATTACTCGCTGCGCGACCGGGCATAGGGCAGGCTGCGGGGTGGCGCGGTGATCCGGTTCGAGAACCTTTCCAAAAGCTTTTGGGTCGGCGGCGAGCGCCGGGTGGTGATCGACGATCTGAACATGACCCTGCCCACCGGCGCGTCGCTGGCGCTTTTGGGGCGCAACGGGGCGGGAAAATCGACGCTGATGCAGATCATCGCGGGCCTGATGCGGCCTGATAGCGGGCGGGTGGTCTCGGACGGGACGATTTCGTGGCCGGTGGCCTTCGGGGGGTCGTTCCACGGCGCGCTGACGGGGGCGCAGAACGTGCGTTTCGTGGCGCGCATCTATGGCGTCGATACCGACAGCCTGATCGCTTTCGTCGAGGATTTCGCCGAGCTGGGCAAGCATTTCCACATGCCCGTGCGGACCTATTCGGCGGGGATGAAATCGCGTCTGACCTTCGGCACGTCGATGGGCATCCGCTTTGATACCTACCTGGTCGACGAGGTGACTGCGGTGGGCGATGCCGCCTTCAAGCGCAAAAGCCGGGCGGTGTTTCGCAACCGGATGCAGGAAAGCGGGGCGATTCTGGTCAGCCATTCCATGCCCGAGCTGCGCGAGTTCTGCACCTCGGGCATCGTTCTCGATCGGGGACGGCTGCAGTATTTCGAAGACATCGAAGACGCCATCGCCCTGCATGAGCAGCTGATGCGCTAGCGCGGGACTGTTTCAAAGCTTCTGAAAACTCGTCTCTAAACCTGCGGAAATTTCGCAATCTTGCCCGGGTTTGCGCCCCGCATCGGTGCGTTTTGCCGGCCATCCATGCGGCAGGGGCGTGCGCGCGGTGCCACCGCATCGCGGGCGCGCGGGTGAGAGGTGTGACATGCCGACATTATCGCATCGCGCCATGATCGGCGCGGGCGCGTCCGGATTGCAAAGCGATATCCGCGCGCTCGAGGTGGTCGCGGGCCCGGACGGGCCGGTGATCCTGGCGGTGGGCGGGCCCAATGGCGGGCTGGTCAGCCTGACGCTGGGCATCGGCGGTCAGGCGGTGCCCGCCGATGACGTGACCTATTCCGACAATATCCTGCCGGCCCTGTCGGGCGGTGTGGCGCTGCTGCAAACCGGCGGTGCGGCCTATGCCATCGTCGGACAGATGGCGGGGCAGGGGCTGGTGGGCTATGCGCTGGGGCAGGGTGGGGATCTGGGGGGTGCCGCCTCTTTCGCGGTTGCCGATATCCAGGACGGCGCCACCGGGGTCATGGCCGCCAGTGCGGCGGGCTTCGTCTATCTTGCCTCGGGGCCCGGAACGCTCAGCTGTTTCTACGCCGATCCGCAAGGCCAGCTGCAAAGCGCCGGGGCCTTGTCCGACAGCGCCGCCGGGCAGCTTGCCGCGCCGGTCGACATGGTGACCGCGCAGCTTGGCGGGCAGGATTACCTGCTGGCGCTGTGCGGCGAAACCGCCGGGATCAGTGCCTGGCGCATCGACGCCGCGGATGGCAGCCTGCGGATCGCCGATTCCTACGGTGTGCAGAACGGGCTGGGCCTGCTCGAGGCCCCCGTGGCGCTGGAGCTTGCCCAACTGGGCGGGCGCAATTTCCTGGTCGTGGCCTCGTCGGCCGACCAGGGCCAGGGCGGGGCGCTGAGCGTGGTCGAAATCGACGCCACCGGCGCGCTGCGTCCGGTCGATCATGTGCTCGACACGCTGGCCACCCGCTTTGGCCGGGTCCAGGATATCGCCGTCGTCACCCACGAGGGGCGCTGCTATGTGGTGGCGGCAGGGGGCGATGACGGGATCAGCCTGTTCACCCTGATGCCCGACGGGCGGCTTTTGCATCTCGACACGGTCGCCGACGCCGCGGGGCTGGGCCTGTCGTCGATTTCGGCGATGACCGCGCTGGCGGGGCCGGACGGGATCGAGATCTTGCTGGCCAGCCAGGACCGACCGGGGCTGACGCAGTTCACCGTCGCGCTTGACGGGCAAGGCGTGACGCAGCAGGTGGCCAGTGGCCGACTTGTGGGCGGGGCGCGCGACGATCTTTTGTCGGGCGGTGCCGGTGACAGCACGCTTGCAGGGGGGGAAGGCGCCGACACGCTGACCGACGGCCAGGGTGTCGACCGGCTCGAGGGTGGGGCGGGGGCGGATGTGTTCGTGCTTGAATTCGACGCGGCGCGCGACGTGATCGCCGATTTCCAGCCGGGCCTCGACCGGATCGACCTGACGCTTTACCCGATGGTCTATGGCCCAGACCAGGTCGAGATATCGACCACGGCCTGGGGGGCCCTGATCACCGTGCGCGGCGATGTGACCGAGATCCGCCGCGCCGGGGGGGGCACGCTCAGCGCCGGGGAAATCCGTGCCGCGCTGGATTGGGAAACCGGGCGCGTGCCGCTGGCCCCGCCCAGCGAACGGCGCGGCACCCAGGGCAACGATGTGCTGTCCGGCGACGACCGGCCCGATCTGCTGCGCGGTGATCTGGGCGATGACCTGCTTGATGGCTTGGGCGGGGCCGACCAGATCGAGGGCGGCGCGGGCGCCGATACGCTACGTGGCGGCGACGGGGCCGACACGTTGCAGGCCGGTGGTGGCCGGGACAGGCTTCAGGGGCAGGCGGGCGACGATATCCTGCGCGGCGGGGCAGGGCGCGACACGCTTTATGGTGGCACCGGCCGCGACGCGCTTTATGGCGGCATCGATTTCGACCGGCTGTTCGGCGGTGACGGTGACGACACGCTGATCGGCCAGAACGGTCGCGACACGCTGCGTGGCGGGGCGGGCAACGATGTATTGCGCGACAATGGTCAGCAAGGCCCGCTGGGGCGCGATCTGTTCTTCGGCGGGGCCGGGGCCGATACGATTTTCGGTGGCGGTGCCAACGACACCGTCCATGGGGATAACGGCAATGACGTGCTCTATGGCGGGCTCGGTTTCGACATGCTTTATGGCGGCAATCATTTCGACCGCCTTTACGGCGGCGGAGGCAACGACACGCTGATCGGCGGCAACGGGCGTGACACCGTCTTTGGCGGTGCGGGCGATGACGTGTTGCGCGACAACGGCCAGCCGGGGCTTTTGGGGCGCGACCTGTTCTTCGGCGGGGCGGGCGATGACACGATCATTGGCGGCGGGGCCAACGACACCGCCCATGGCCAGACCGGCAATGACAGGTTGACTGGTGGGGCCCATTTCGACCGCCTGTTCGGCGGTGCGGGTCGTGACACGCTCGATGGCGATAATGGCCGGGATACCCTTTACGGCGGTGCAGGCGATGACGTTCTGAACGACAACGGCCAGCGCGGGCCGTTGGGGCGTGACCTGCTTTTCGGCGGGGCGGGTGATGACACGCTGAACGGCGGCGGGGCCAATGACACGCTGCACGGTAATGTCGGCCGTGACGTGCTGCGCGGGGGTGGGGACAATGACGTGCTTTTTGGCGGGGACGGGGCCGACCTACTGTTCGGCGATGCCGGGCGGGACCGCCTGTTCGGGGGCAGGGGGGACGACACCCTTTCGGGCGGGGCGGGGGCGGATGTCTTCGTGTTCCGGGATGGCGACGGGGTCAACCGGATCCGCGATTTCACTCCGGGCCTCGACCGGTTGCACCTGGACGTCACCGAAAGCGCACTGGCCGACCTGGCCATGACCGCCACCGACGCGGGGCTGCGCCTTGCCTGGACCGGGGGCGAGGTGCTGCTCGACGGGGTGGATGCGGCGGGGATCGCCCCGTCGGATATCCTTTTCCTGTAAAGCAAACGCGCGCGCCCTGATGGGCGCGCGCGGTGTTTTGTCCGTTGTGGTCCGGGCTGCGTCAGAAGAGGAAGTCGCTATCGTCCAGGTCGTTGCGGTCGACGCCTTCCAGCAGGATGGAGTTGCCGCCGCCGGTATCGATCAGCACGTCGGCGCCCACCTGCGTGGCGGCCCCCAGAAGCTCGGTGATGTCGCCGATCGACGCGATGGCCGACAGGTCGATCACCTCGTCGGCATCCAGCGCGTCGAAATCGGTGATCACGTCGGCGCCATGCTCGGCGGTGAAGAAGATGAACGTGTCCGAGCCCGCGCCGCCGGTGGCGGTGTCGTCGCCCGCCCCGATGCGCAGCGTGTCGTTGCCCACCTGGCCATCCATGATATCGGCGCCGAGAGTTCCGCCCTGGCCATTGTCGATCAGCCGGTCATTGCCGAAGCCGCCCTCCATCGTGTCGCGGCCATTGCCGCCGAACACCACGTCGTTGCCGCCCTGGCCCAGGATCCGGTCGAAGCCCGCGCCGCCGAACACCAGGTCGTTGTCGAGCCCGCCGCGGATCACGTCATTGCCGTTGCCGCCGTTCAGCGTGTCATTGGCGCTGCCGCCATTGAGCGTGTCGTTGCCGTTCTCGCCGAAGAAGAGGTCGCGGCCCAGCGGCCCGCGCTGGTCGTTGTCGTTGAGCACGTCATTGCCGAACCCGCCGCGCAGCGTGTCGCGGCCATTGCCGCCCACCAGCGTGTCATTGCCGCCCTGGCCCAGGATCCGGTCGAACCCGTTGCCACCGAAGGCCAGGTCGTTGTCGAGCCCGCCATAGATCACGTCATTGCCGTTCTCGCCATGGGCGGTGTCGTTTGCGCCGCCGCCGAAGATGGTGTCGTTGCCGAAACCGCCGAAGAACAGGTCGCGGCCCAGATCGCCACGCTGGCCGTTGTCGCGCAGGATGTCGTTGCCGCCCTCGCCGCGCATGATGTCGCGGCCCAGCCCGCCATCCAGCGTGTCGTTGCCGAGGCCACCGCGTAGCAGGTCGAACGCGCTGCCACCGCGCAGCTCGTCCGCGCCGGCACCGCCCAGCAGCGTGTCGTTGCCGTCTTCGCCTTCCAGCCAGTCGTTGCCGTCGCGCCCGTCAAGGCTGTCATTGCCGCCCCGGCCCAACAGAACGTCATCGCGATCGGAATTGCCCAGGATCGTGTCGTCGCCATCGCGCGAGCCGCGGATTTCCTCGACATCGATCAGGGTATGGGTGAAGGCAGTGCCATCCCAGGTGCCGGTCGCCGTGTCGGTATCCAGATCGACATTGACCGCCTCGACACCGCTGCGGTCATAGCGCACGCGGTCGGAGCCGGCGCCGCCATCCACCGTGTCGTTGCCCAGCCGCAGGATAAAGGATTCGTTCCGGTCGCCGCCAAACATCGTGTCGGCAAAATCCGTACCGCGGATTTCCAGCCGCCCGGGGGTATCGGCGATGGTGACGAAATCGGGGCCGTTGAGCGTGGTGCTTATGATGCGGCCGTCATAGGCCTGGCCGCCATATGTCGCGCCGCGCAGATCCACATCCAGGCCAAAGTCGGAGTTGCGATAATCCAGGCGCAGCACGCCGCCGTTCAGAGTGACGTCGAAGAAATCGGTGCTGCCGCTGTTGCGAATCTGCATCCAATCGCCCTGCTGCAGGGTGATGTTGAACTGGTCCTCGCCGCCGGTGCCGGTGATCCCAAGACCGTCCGCCGTCATGATATTGCGAATATCAACCAGGGTGTCCGTGAAATCCGCGGCCGGGACCCCGTTGATGCCGCCCGAGATCGTGCCGGTATTCGCCCCGCCATCGATGGTTACGGTGATAAAGTCCAGGAAGCTGTTGCCGCCGATCTGCGCATCATAAAACAGCCCGACATAGGATTGCACATCGACATCGGTAAAGCGGATCGTGTCGTTGCCCAGAGAGCCCGCGATGTAATCGCCGACAAACGGGTTGATGCCCATGTTGATGTCGTCAGCACCCGAGGTGCCGATCGCCGTATCGCCGAAATCCGACCCGATGAAGGTCATCGGTGTGGTCAGCATGAAGGCCGCCTGGTCGAGCAGTTCGAACATGTTCAGCCCGGCCGAGGCGCCGCTGGCGTCGATCGTCAG
>JAASTF010000393.1 GCA_021767525.1 Paracoccaceae bacterium | reverse complement strand
TCGGGTGCGGACGTGCTGGTTCTGAACCACTACGGCGGCAACATGGTCAACTCGCTGACCAACGCCGTGCAGTTCGGTTTGCGCAACAAGCAGGTGAACGGCAAGAACTTTGAAATCGTCGTGCCGCTTTTCTCGCGCCTGATGGCGCGCGGTGCGGGCGAGAACATCAAGGGCATCGTCGGGTCGACCAACTGGCACTGGTCGCTGCAGGACGAAGGCTCCAAGGCCTTTGTGCAGTCCTTCGGCACCAAGTACGGCTTCCCGCCCAGCCAGGCGGCGCACACCTGCTATGTGCAGACGCTGCTTTATGCCGACGCCGTGCAGCGCGCGGGCTCGTTCAACCCCTGCGCCGTTGTCGAGGCGCTGGAAGGCTACGAGTTCGACGGTCTGGGCAACGGCCCGACCCTGTACCGCGCCGAGGATCACCAGTGCTTCAAGGACGTGCTGGTTGTGAAGGGCAAGGAAAACCCGACCTCGGAATTCGACCTTCTGGAAGTGGTGCAGGTCACGCCCCGCGCCCAGGTCGAATATGCACCCGATCACCCGATGTTCGCCGGCGGCGCGCTCGGGTCGTGCAACCCCGGCGCATAAGCCAGGCATCAGGGTGGGCAACATTGCCCACCCTACCCTTTCCGGCGCCTGACCGCGCCGCGCGGCTGCCAGGGCAGTGCGCGCTTCTTTCCATATTCATGGGCCAAAAGGTGGGACTATGGACGCACTCATCCTGCAAATCCTGAACGGGCTCGACAAGGGCTCGGCCTATGCGCTGATCGCGCTGGGTCTGACACTTATCTTCGGCACGCTGGGCGTGGTGAACTTTGCCCACGGGGCGCTGTTCATGATCGGCGCCTTCTGCGCCGTCACGCTGCAACGCTTGCTGAACCTCGGTTTCGAAACCGTCGACCCGACCAGGAAAGACTTTCTTGGCCAGCCGCTGAAGGTGAAAACCACCTATGTCGAAAGCTGGTTCGGCCCGGAAACCGGGGCCGCGATCATCGACTGGTCGGTGCCGCTGGCGATCCTGTTCGCGATCCCGATCATGCTGCTGATCGGCTTCGTGATGGAGCGTGGCCTGATCAAGCATTTCTACAAGCGTCCCCATGCCGACCAGATCCTGGTAACCTTTGGCCTAGCCATCGTGCTGCAGGAAATCATCAAGGCCAATTTCGGCGCCAACCCGATCCAGACCCCCGCGCCCGAGGCGCTGTCGGGCGTGGCCCAACTGATGGATGGCGTCGTCTATCCGGTCTGGCGGATCGTCTATTTCTGCTTTGCCGTGGTCATCATCGGTGGCGTCTTCGCGTTCCTGCAATTCACCACCTTCGGGATGGTGGTGCGCGCGGGTATGGCCGACCGTGAAACCGTGGGCCTGCTGGGCATCGACATCGACAAGCGGTTCACCATCATGTTCGGCCTCGCGGCCGCGGTGGCGGGGCTTGCGGGCGTGATGTATGGGCCGATCAACGCGCCCAACTATCACATGGGGATGGATTTCCTTGTCCTCAGCTTCGTCGTGGTCGTCGTCGGCGGCATGGGCAGCCTGCCCGGCGCCGTCGCGGCCGGGTTCCTGCTGGGCGTGCTTGAAAGCTTTGCCTCGACCACCTGGGCCACCACCACGATCCCCGGCATCAACCAGATCATCATCTACCTTGTCGCCATCGTCATCCTTCTGACCCGTCCGCGCGGTCTGATGGGTCGCGCCGGCGTGATGGAGTAACCCCATGTTCGGACTAGACAAAAAAGACACGTCCCTTTTGCTGGTCGTGGCCATCCTCACGCTGCTGGCCCCGTTCATCCTGAACCCCTTTCCCGCCGACAGCGGCATGGCGCAGTTCAACGCGGGCTACCCCGACCTGATGCAGCGCTTCGTGATCTTCGGGATCTTCGCCATCGGGTTCAACATTCTGTTCGGGCTGACCGGCTACCTGTCCTTTGGCCACGCCGCGTTCCTGGGGGTGGGCAGCTATTCGGCGGTCTGGATGTTCAAACTGCTTAGCATGAACATCCTGCCGGCGATCATCCTGTCGGTCATCATCGCGGGGATTTTCGCGCTGCTGATCGGTTATGTCAGCCTGCGCCGCTCGGGCATCTACTTCTCGATCCTGACGCTGGCCTTCGCGCAGATGTCGTTCGCGCTGGCCTATTCGGTGCTGACGCCCATCACCAACGGCGAAACCGGCCTGCAGCTGACGCTGGAAGACCCGCGTATCCTGGGCGTGTCGGCCACCGCCGACGGCTCGATCCCGGTGACGAACCTCTTTGGGATGGAAATGCGCTCGGCCTTCGACCTGGCCGTTGGCCCGTGGAGCTTCACCTTCTCGGTGGGCTACTATGTTTGCGCGGTGGCGATGCTCTTGGCCTTTTACCTGGCCATCCGCATCTTCCGCTCGCCCTTCGGCATGATGCTGCGCGCGATCAAGTCGAACCAGAACCGCCTGAACTATACCGGCCTGAACGCACGGCCCTATACGCTGGCGGCTTTCGTGATCTCGGGCATGTATGCGGGCCTGGCCGGTGGCCTGATGGCCGCGATGGACCCGCTGGCCGGGGCCGAGCGGATGCAGTGGACGGCATCGGGCGAGGTCGTGCTGATGACCATCCTGGGCGGCGCGGGCACGCTGATCGGCCCGGTGCTGGGCGCGGGCGCGATCAAATACATGGAAAACATCTTTTCCAAGATCAACGACAACGTGCTGCATGGCTGGTTCGCCTGGATGCCCGACGGGATCGAGGATCTGACCGTCGCCATCATCCACCCCTTCATCGGCAAGGGCTGGCACCTGACGCTGGGCATCATCTTCATGCTGGTGGTGATCTTCCTGCCCGGCGGTCTTGTCGAGGGCGGCCAGCGCATCGGGCG
>JAASTF010000392.1 GCA_021767525.1 Paracoccaceae bacterium | reverse complement strand
TCGGTGGCCTCCCATCGCCCATCGGGCAGGGTTTGCAGCTCGGATTCCATCAGCACGGCGGCGCGATCGCTGAGCGCGCCAAGCGCGGCCTGCACCGTGTCGCCGCCATATTCATCCAGCAGCGCATCCATCCGTTTCACGCCCAGGTCCAGCGCGCCCAGCTGGCCGTTCAGATCGCCCTGTGCCGATTGCGGCAGGCGGGTGTTGCGCAGCAGGATGTCGACGATGTCCTGGTTGATCTCGCCCGCGCGCGCCAGTCGCACGGGCGGCAGCACGAACGCCTCGGCAAAGGCATCGGTGGCGGCGGGGTTGTAGTTGCCCGGCACCGCGCCGCCCACATCGTGCCAATGGCCCACGCTGGCCAGCCAGCAAAACAGTTTGCCATCGCGGAAATAGGGGCGCACCAGCCGCATGTCCGACAGGTGCGTGCCGCCCAGATGCGCGTCGTTGAAGACGAAAATATCGCCGTCCTGCGCGGTGTCGCCGAACTTGTCGATCACGGCCTTTACGGCAAAGGACATCACGCCCACAAAGATCGGCAGCCCCGATTTGCCCTGCACCAGCGTGTCGCCGGTTTCGGCGTGGTACAGGCCGTGGCTGGCGTCGTGCGCCTCGGCGATGATGGGGTTGAAGGCCGCGCGAAACAGCGTCGCGTCCATTTCGTCGGCGATCTGCTCCATCCGGCCCGAGAGGACGGCGAGTGTGATCGGGTCAATCTCGGTCATGCGTTTGCTTTCACCTCGGCCATGTCGTTCCACACGTCCTGGCGCGTGATCTTTCCATCCGTCACCTCGAACCGGTCGATAAAGCGGATGCCGCTGAACGCCGTGCCGTCCAACCATTCGCCGTAAAGCGTGCCGATGGAATAGACGATGGCGGTTGCGCCCTGCTGGAACGCCTCGACCTTGTCATAGGTTTTCTTGACGAAGGCGTAGCGCGGTTTCGACCACTCGATCAGTTGTTCCAGCGTGGTCAGCCCGGGCGCGTCGGGAAAGTTCATCACGAAGCCGTCGCCCAGCATGGCGCGGGCGGTGTCGAGGTCGCGCGCCTCCATCGCGGCCAGATAGGCCTGCACCACTGCCGCCGCGTCGGGCCGGGCCGGGGCCGGGTCACGCTGCTGGCCGCCGCGCATGTAATGGCTTTTGGGCATTTCGTGCAGCATCACGGTGATCGCGTCGGGCGCGGCGGGCACCACCGACAGCGCGGCATTGGTCAGCGCGCCGGCCAGCCGCGCCTTTTCATCGTCGGAATAGCCTTGCAGCACATGCGCTTCGATAATCGGCATAAGACCCCCTGCGGCTTAATCTGTATTTTTTGTAATACAGACTTTGTATTGTGCATAGGTCAAATATTTTCCGGCAAAGCAGATAGATTTCTTGCTTTTGATTTGGCCGCTGCTACGGTTGAGGCAGACTCTATTGGGTGCAGCCGGGGGAAGGCGTGACCAGACAGGACAGCACATCACTGCCCGAGGGGGGCAAGGCGCGCAGGGTTTACCTGCTCTTGCGCGATGAAATGTCCAATGGCACTTACCCGCCGGGCACCTTGCTGCCGGGCGAGCAAAAGCTGGCCGAGATCTTTGCCGTCAGCCGCGTGACCGTGCGCCGGGCGCTGGATGCGCTAGATGCAGACGGGTTGATTTCGCGGCGCGCCGGGGCTGGCACGGTGGTGCGCGACCGGGGCGAGGGCAGCGCGGTTTCCGCTGATTTCACCAGCCTGATGCCGCAGCTTGTTGCGATGGGGCAATCGACCACGGCGCGGCTGTTGTCGTTTTCCTATGGCCCTGCACCGGCGCAGGTGGCCCGCGACATGGGTCTGCCCGACGGTGCGCGGGTGCAGACGGCGGTGCGCGTGCGATCGATCGGGGATCGGCCGTTTTCGCACCTGACGACCTATGTGCCCGAGGCGATCGCCGCCAATTATACCGAGGCCGACCTGGCCACCACGCCGCTGTTTCGGTTGCTCGAACGTTCGGGTGTGACGGTGGAGGCGGCGCAGCAGACGGTGACGGCGACGCTTGCCTCGCCCGATGTGGCCGAGGCGCTGGGCGTGTCCGTCGGCTCGGCCCTGTTGTCGCTGCGCCGGGTCGTCCGCGATGCCGAGGGGCGCGGGGTGGAATACCTGGCGGCGCTGTATCGGGCCGACCTGTTCCGCCTGGAAATGACGCTGAACCGCGTGGGCGGCGACGACAACCGCCACTGGGAGCCGGTGATCGACCCCGCCCCGGGGCAGGAGGCGGCGGAATGACGGGCCGGACGCTGCTGGACAAGCTGTGGGATGCGCATGAGGTTCTGCGCCGCGACGATGGCGCGTCGCTGCTGTGGGTGGATCGGCACCTGGTGCACGAAGGCTCGCACCATGCGTTTGCCAAGATCAAGGCGCGTGGCGCCCAGGTGGCCGAACCCGAGCTGACCTTTGCCGTGGTCGATCATTACGCGCCGACGCGGGGCCGCGATCATATCGAGGCCGCCGATATCCGCCGCATGATCGACACGCTGAATGACAACGCCAAGGCCCACGGGCTGCGCCTGTTCGGGCTGCGCGATCCGCGGCAGGGCATCGTGCATGTGCTGGGCCCGGAACAGGGGCTGACCCTGCCGGGGCTGACGGTGAATTGCGGCGACAGCCACACCTCGACCCACGGGGCGTTCGGCGCGCTGGCCTTTGGCATCGGCGCGACCGAGGTGGCGCATGTGCTGGCCACGCAAACGATCTGGCAGACGCGGCCCAGGACGATGCGGATTACTGTCGAGGGCACGTTGGGACCGGCGGTGACGGCCAAGGATATCGCGCTGCACTGGATCGCGCTGCTGGGCGCTGACGGGGCGCGGGGGCACGCCATCGAATACGCGGGCAGCGC
>JAASTF010000070.1 GCA_021767525.1 Paracoccaceae bacterium | reverse complement strand
GGACCTGAAGGTTCTGATGGCCAAGCTGAACCCGGAAAACGAGGCCGGGCGCCTGACGCTGATCGCGCGGTTCGGGGCGGGCAAGGTGGCCGAGCACCTGCCGCGCCTGATCGAAACGGTGCGCGCCGAAGACGCGAATGTGCTGTGGGTCTGCGATCCGATGCATGGCAACACGATCAAATCGGCCAGCGGGTTCAAGACGCGCCCGTTTGAGCTGGTTCTGCGCGAGGTGCAGGAGTTTTTTGCCGTCCATCGCGACCAGGGCACCATCCCGGGCGGTGTGCATTTCGAAATGACCGGCCAGGACGTGACCGAATGCACGGGCGGCGTGCGCGCCGTGACCGAGGAAAACCTGTCCGATCGGTATCACACGGCTTGCGACCCGCGCCTGAATGCAAGCCAGTCGCTGGAATTGGCGTTCCTTGTCGCGGAAGAGCTGTCTTCGCTGCGCGATGCCCGGGCCGTGGCGACCGGCTGAACCCGGGCCGTGCAGAACCGATCAAAAAGGGGCGCCCGCGGGCGCCCTTTGCTTTGCTGATGCTGTGCCCGGCATGGCGGCTGGTATCAATCGGTTTTGACCAGTCGCAGATAGGGGGCGGTTTTGCGCGCTTTCGTGGGCGCGCCGGCAAAGCTGCGGGGCGCCTCGGCCAGGCCGTGGGCGCTGGCCGTCGTGGTCTGCGGTTGGCGCGGTGCCATTGCGACCCCGCCGGTTGCGGCCGACCGGGTCGGCTGCGTGCCTGCGCGCAGGATGTCGAACCGGCGCGGGGTCCGGCCAGGCACACCCTCGCTGACCAGGCAGCCCAGCAGCCGCGAAATCGCGCCGTCATCACCGCGCAAGGGCAGCAGGACCATCTCGGCCTGCAATTCCGCCTGACCCATCGCACCTTGGCTGCGCATCACAAGGCGGCCAAGCGCGGGGCGGTCGAACACCTCTTCGACGATCCGGGCCAGGTCGCGCCGTGCCTCGGGCATGAACAGCGACGACAAGGGCATGCCGCGTACCTCCATTCCCATCAGGTCGGAAAGATGCGCGCCGCCGACGCGCATCTTCACCTCGCCCCGGGTGATGCGCTCGGCGATAAAGGCGTATTCCAGCGCGGTTTCGATGCCGCGCGGGTCGATTTCGGCGCGGGCGGGCGGCTGCCCGTCACGATAAAGCGCGGTCCAATAGGCCTCGACCTGCGCCAGGCGCGACCGGCCGGCGCGCAGACCGCCAGGGCCGGAAAACGGGGTGACCGTGCCAGCGGTGCTGCCGGACGGGTCGGAAAGGCCGTGCCAGTGTCGGTTATCGATGCTCATCTCTCTCACTCCGCCCCGATGCGGCCCGGTTGTCGCGCTGCTGCCCCCTGGTCGGGGTCAGCCGCCCGCATTTACGGTATCGCAATCGGGGTTACCCTAGTCTTAATATGCGCATCATCCTACCCAATTTTCGCCACATTTGGTGCGAATTCCGCCGAAATGGTTAACCGCACCGTCCCGCCGCGCACCCTTGCCCCCGCGCCAAGCCTGGGGCACAAGGCACCTGGAACCGTCGCGAAAAAGGAGAGCCCGGTGACCAGATCCATGACTGCGTTCGCCGCCTCGAAAGGCGGGCAGGGGGCCCATGACTGGGCTTGGGAATTGCGCAGCGTCAACGCCAAGGGGTTGGACCTGCGACTGCGCGTGCCCGACTGGATCGAGGGGCTGGAAACCGCGCTGCGGGCCCGCTTGGGCAAGGCGCTGGCGCGGGGGTCGGTCAGCCTGACGCTGCGCGTTTCCCGCGACGAGGCCGAGGCGGCGCAAAGCCTGAACATGGCCGCCCTGGACGCGGCGCTGGACGCGCTGGCCCGGATCGAGGCGCGCGCCACCGAACGCGGCATCGGCTTGGCGCCCAGCCGCGCGACCGACCTCATGACGCTGCGCGGCGTGATCGAAAGCGCAGCGCCAGGCGACGAAAGCGCGGGGTTGCGCGCGGCGCTGATGAAGGATTTCGATCAGGTGCTGACGGCCTTTCTGAAGATGCGCGCGTCCGAGGGCGCGGCGCTGCACAAGGTGCTGGGCGAGCAATTGGCACAGATCGCTGCCCTGACCGAGGCCGCGGCCGAAACCGCCGAGGCGCGCCAGGCCGACATGCAAGACGCCATGCGCCGGGCGCTGGCGCGGGTTGTGGAAAACGCCGATGGCGCCGACCCCGACCGGCTTGCGCAGGAACTGGCGCTGATCGCAGTCAAGTCGGACGTGACCGAAGAAATCGACCGTCTGCGCGCCCATGTCGGCGCCGCGCGCGATCTGTTGAACGACGAGGGCCCGGTTGGCCGCAAGCTGGATTTCCTGATGCAGGAATTCAACCGCGAGGCAAACACCCTGTGCTCGAAAGCGCAGAATACCGAGTTGACGCGCATCGGGCTGGACCTGAAAACAGTGATCGACCAGATGCGCGAGCAGGTCCAGAACGTGGAGTGAGCCCGATGACGACGCAGCGGCGCGGCCTTTTGATCATCCTGTCTTCGCCTTCGGGGGCGGGGAAATCCACGCTGTCGCGGCGGCTGCTGGGTTGGGATCAAAGCCTGAGCTTTTCTGTCTCGGCCACCACGCGCCAGCCGCGCCCGGGCGAGGTGGACGGCACCGATTACCATTTCCTGACCGAAGAGCGGTTCAAGCGCGAGGTGGCGCAGGACGGGATGCTGGAGCACGCCCATGTCTTCGGCAATTTCTATGGCAGCCCGCGCGCCCCGGTCGAACAGGCAATCAATGCGGGCCGCGACGTGTTGTTCGATATCGACTGGCAGGGCGCGCAACAGATCGTGAATTCGGCGCTGGGGCAGCACACGCTGTCGATTTTCATCCTGCCGCCCTCGATCGCCGAGCTGCGCCGCCGGCTGGTCAGCCGCGGGCAGGACGCGCCCGAGGTGATCGCCAAGCGGATGCAGAAAAGTTGGGACGAGATCAGCCATTGGGGCAGCTATGATTATGTCCTGATCAATGACGATTTGGAGCGCACCTTCGACGACCTGAAAACCATCGTCACCGCGACGCGGCTGAAGCGGCTGCAACAGCCCGGTCTGGTCGAACATGTGCGCAAGCTGCAGCAGGAATTCGAGGAGGTTCAGTAAGATGACCATTTACGCGCTGGACGGCCATGCGCCGCAGATCGCCGACGATACCTGGGTCGCGCCCGACGCCAACGTGATCGGCAACGTGGTGCTGGAGGCGGGCGCCAGCGTCTGGTTCGGCGCCACCTTGCGCGGCGATAACGAGGAAATCCGCATCGGCGCCGGCAGCAACGTTCAGGAAAACACGGTGATGCACACCGATATGGGGTTTCCCCTGACCATCGGCGCGGGCTGCACCATCGGGCACAAGGCGATGCTGCATGGGTGCACGATCGGGGAAAACAGCCTGATCGGCATGGGCGCGACGGTGCTGAACGGCGCCAAGATCGGCAAGAATTGCCTGATCGGGGCGAACGCGCTGATCACCGAGGGCAAGGAGATCCCGGATGGCAGCCTGGTGATGGGCAGCCCCGGCAAGGTGGTGCGGCAGCTGGACGAGCAGGCGATCCAGGCCCTGCGCGCCAGCGCCCTGCATTACCAGGACAACATGCGCCGCTTTCGCGCCGGGCTGAACGAGGTCTGATCCAGATGAGCGCGCTGACGCGCGCGCATGTTAAGCCTGCGGTTTTCCTGTCGGAAAACGCGCAGGCGGTGCCTTCGGCGAGAGTTTACCTGGCAAGATGAAGATATGGGCCTGCCCTGCGCGGGTGCCAGATGGAAAGGTTGAGATGAGCAAGGACAAACGCACCCTGATCCGCCCCGAGGGCTTGCCCGGTAGCGCCAGCTGGCCGGTGGTGACGCCGATCATGCCATCGGTGGTTTACGCCAGCGAGACGCCCGATGCGCTGGATGCGCAATACGAGGGCCGGGTCGAGGGGTACACCTACGCCCGCGAGGGGCATCCGAATGCCGATTTGCTGGCGCGCCGGATCGACGCGATGGAGGGCGTGACCGGCGGGATCGTGATGGGTTCGGGCATGGCGGCGGTGACGGCAGTCATGATGGGCCTGTTGAAGGCGGGCGATCACGTTGTGGGCGGCGACCAGCTGTATGGGCGGTCGCTGCGCCTGATGGGGCAGGATTTGCCGCGGCTGGGCATCGCCACCAGCCTGACCGATCCGACGGATGCGCAGGCGGTGGCCGATGCCATCCGCCCCGAAACGCGGATGATCCTGGTGGAACTGGTGTCGAACCCGACGCTGCGCGTGGCCGACATGGCGGGTATTGCGGCCGTGGCGAAAGAGGAGGGCGTTTTGCTTGTGGTCGACAACACATTCACCACGCCGCGCGCCTTCAAGCCGTTCGAGCACGGGGCGGATATCGTCATCCACTCGGTCACCAAGCTGCTGGCCGGCCATTCCGACGTGACCCTGGGCTATGCCGTGGCGCGCGACCCGGCGTTGCAAAAGGCGATTTACGATTTCGCCGTGACCACCGGTATGACGCCCAGCCCCTTCGATTGCTGGCTGGCCGAGCGGGGCATGGCCACCTTCGACCTGCGGTTCGACCGGGCCGAAGCCACGGCGGTGAAACTGGCCGACCACCTGTCGGGCCTGGCGGGCGTGCGGCGCGTGCTATATCCGATGCGGGCCGATCACCCGGATGCGGCGCGCGCGCAATCGATCCTGGGCAATCGCGGCTGCAACATGGTGTCGTTCGAGCTGGAGGGCGGGCGTGCTGCCGCCAACGCCTTTGCCGCTGCTGCCGAAGGCATCGCCTTTGCACCGACGCTGGGCGATGTGGGCACGACGCTGTCGCATCCGGCCTCGAGCTCGCATCGTGCGCTGACGCCCGAAGGCCGGGCCGCGTTGGGCATTTCCGAAGGGTTCTTTCGGGTGTCCGTGGGCCTTGAGGACCCCGAGGCGCTTTGCGCGCTGTTTGCACGGGCGGTGGATGCCGCGCGGGCCGCGTGACACCGGCGCAGCAGATCGCGGCGGCGGTGCCGCATCCGGCGCTGTTGGTGTCGGATGACGATCTGATCCTGGCCGCCAATTCCGCAACCGGACCGTTGTTCGGCGAGACGATCGAGGGCCGGCGCCTGATCACCGTGCTGCGGCAGCCCTCGGTTCTGGATGCGATCGAGGGCTGCCGGCGCAGCAATCGCGCGCAGGAAACCCGCTATCTGACCGGCAATGCCCAGCAGGATGTCACCTATCGCGTCAGTTGCGCCCGTCTGGACATGCCCGGCCTGCGCGGCGTTCTGGCGGTGTTCGAGGACACCACCGACCTGGAGCAGGCAGGCCAGATGCGGCGCGATTTCGTGGCCAATGTCAGCCATGAATTGCGCACGCCCTTGACCGCGCTTTTGGGCTTCATCGAAACCTTGCAAGGGCCCGCGCGTGACGATGCCGCCGCGCGTGAACGGTTCCTGGCCATCATGGCGCGCGAGGCGGATCGGATGAACCGGCTTGTGCAGGATCTTCTGTCGCTGAGCCATGTCGAGGCGCAGGAACGGCAGCGCCCGGCCGAAAGGCTGGACGTGGTCGAGCTTGTCCGCTCGACCCGGCGCTCGCTGGCGCAACTGGCCGAGCGCGGCGCCGTGCACTTCGAGGAAACCATGCCCGGTACCGCGGTGACGGTGCCGGGCGATGCCGATCAACTGCGTCAGGTGTTCACCAACCTGATCGAGAACGCGATCAAGTATGGCGGCCATGACTGCACGGTTGGCCTGACGATCGAGGGGCCGGCCGAGGGGCTGGGGCTGCGCGGGAAGGCGGTGCGCATCACCGTTTCGGACAGCGGACCGGGCTTTGATCCGGTGCATATCCCGCGTTTGACGGAACGGTTTTACCGCGTCGACAGCCACCGTTCGCGCCAGATGGGGGGCACCGGGCTGGGCCTGGCCATCGTCAAGCATATCGTCAACCGGCATCGCGGCCGGCTGCGCATCGAAAGCGAGCCGGGGCAGGGCAGCCGGTTTCGGGTGGTCCTGCCCGCGGAATGACGCCGCCCGGTGCGCGTCAGCCGGGCACCCAGGTCACCACACCGTAAAAGCCGTTTCGAAATTGCTGGCGCGTCAGGGTCATGTCGTGCAGGCCGCCCCAGGACCAGCAGCGCAGATCGACGCCGGTATAGCGCAGTCCGCCGTGAAAGGTCAGACCGCTTATGTAGGCGACCCAGTGATTGGGCAGGCCCGGGGCCATCGGAAGCGTGCCGTCGCTTGAGGTCAGCAAGAAGGCATGGCCGCCCTGCGCCACGGCATCCCGGGCCTTTTCGATGGCATTCCGCTTGCGGCCGACAAGGGCGCGGTCCACCTCGATCTCGCCATCGGGAAAAAGATGCTTCAGGTAAAAGCGCATCTCGTTCGGCGTCGTGATGCCATTGGCGATGTCGCCGCGATCGGCGCCGATGCCGCGCAGGGCGTTCTCGTCATCGCGCAGGATACCCATTGTGACCCAGTCGATGGGCGCGATGTTCGACCCGGGCGGCACGCCTTCTGCAAAGACGCGATCGCGCGGGGTGAACTCGTGCTCGGGGGTGGGGATCGTTGCGCTGCCGATCAGCCCGCCGAACCCAATGGCCGAAATCGCGGCGTCGATATAGCGGGCGGGATGCCAGCGGGCCAGCGCGTAAAGGATCGCGGCCTGCCCGCATAGCGGCGTGCCGCGTTGCCGGATCAGGTCGGGGTCGTCCAGCCGCTGATAGGCGGTGGTGACAAGCGCGGCCTTGTCGAACCGCTCCCATCTGGCGGGCAGGCCGATGCGCATCTTGCGACGGCCCTGCACCAGCAGCGCGTGATCGACCGGCGGGGTCAGGTTCTGCCAGTTGGCCGTAAAGCTGGCGCCGTTGGCGCCGTCGATCCGGCCGGTTGCCGTGTTGAACCGCCAGTATTCATCGCCCTTGATCGCGTAAAGCATATGCGCCCGGCTGCTGCCCGACTTGCCCATAACGGCGCAGTCGATCTCGTCGGGCAATCCGGGAAAGGCGTCGGCAATCGGTTCGGGTGTGCCGATCACGCCGGTCTGGAAATCGTATCGAATCACGTCGTCGTTGCGGAAAAACAGGATCTGCCCATCGGGCAGGGTTGTTGCGGCGCGGAAATACCCGCCGATCCGCAGTTGATCCAGCCCGGGCCAGTTGTTGCGTATCGGCCGGGGATAGGTCGGATCCAGGGTGGGCTGCGCGCTTGACAGGTCATAGCGATAATATTGCGAGGCCGAAAAGACATAGAGTTTCTGCGCCCGGTCGCCCTGGCCCATCAGCATCGCATCGGGAAACGGTGGAAAACCCGGGAAATCATCCGCTGCCAACCGCGCCGGGCCCAGGGCGATGCCACCCTCGAAATCATAGTCGAAACACCACGGGCCGACCACCGCCAGAAAATTGCCATCGGCCTTTTCAATAATCGAATCAATCATCTGTCTTTCAGTTCCTCTTGTCATGGCACGGGCCGGGCCCTTTAGCGGCGCGCGCCCTGTCGGAAAAGACAGGCCGGCAGGGGCCTTTGCGCAGGTCCCTGCAAAGCGCCACATGGGGCAGATGCGGTTATGCGGGAAAATACGTTCGCCCGTGCACGTCAAAAACGTGCGACAAAGGGCACAAGCCTGTCAATCGCCCGCATGTCAGCCGAAAGGCGCGGCAATTCCGGCGCGTGGCGGGTGCTGTCATGAAACTGTTACGTTAGTGTCACAAAAGGTCAGCACAACGCCCATAGGACCACGCTCAAGATCATCGAGGGGATGATCGGGACAAAACCCCAAACAGGAGCTACCAATGACCCTGAAACTGACCGCTTCGGCGCTGGCCATCGCTGCCGTTTCCGCCACCGCCGCCGCCGCCCGCGACAACGTGCAGATCGCCGGTTCGTCGACCGTGCTGCCCTATGCCTCGATCGTGGCGGAACTTTTCGGTGAAAACACCGATTTTCCGACGCCTGTTGTTGAATCGGGCGGCTCGTCGGCCGGGCTCAAGCGGTTCTGCGAAGGCGTGGGCGAAAACACCATCGACATCGCCAACGCCAGCCGCGCCATCCGCGAAAAGGAAATCAAGGCCTGCGCCGAAAACGGTGTGACCGACATCATCGAAGTGCGCATCGGCTATGACGGCATCGTGTTCGCCAGCCAGCAGTCGGGCCCGGCCTTCACCGCGTTCCAGCCCGCCGACATCTTCAACGCCATCGGCGCCAAGGTTCTGGTTGACGGCGAAGTGGTCGACAACCCCTACAACACCTGGGCCGAGTTCAACAGCGATCTGCCCGATGCGGAAATCGCCATGTTCATCCCCGGCACCAAGCACGGCACCCGCGAAGTCTTCGAAGATAAGGTACTGCTGGAAGGCTGCGAAGCGACCGGCGCCATGAAGGCCATGATGGATGGCGGCATGAGCGAGGATGACGCCGAAGACGCCTGCCTGGACGTGCGCCAGGACGGCCGTTCGGTCGATATCGACGGCGATTACACCGAAACCCTGGCCCGCATCGACGCCAACCCCGATGGTATCGGCGTGTTCGGCCTCGCCTTCTATGAGAACAACACCGACAAGCTGAAGGTCGCAACGATGGGCGGCGTCGCACCGTCGACCGAGACGATCGCATCGGGCGAATACCCGGTGTCGCGCCCGCTGTTCTTCTACATCAAGAAGGCGCATATCGGCGTGATCCCGGGCCTGAAGGAATACGCCCAGTTCTTTACCGCCGACGAAATCGCCGGTCCGTCGGGCCCGCTGGCCAACTATGGCCTGGTGGCTGATCCCGAGCTGGCCGAAACCCAGCAGAAGATCGCCGACGAGCAGGTGATGGGCTCGTCCATGTAATCTGGCGCTTGCGCCAAACAGGGGGCGGCATATTCCGCCGCCCCCCTTTCCTTTTAGGACCTTTGTTCAAGATCTTGGGGGGCTAATGCCGCTGTTCTGGCTTGTTCTGATCGTATGCGCTGTGGCGGCCCTTGGCTTTGTCCTGGGCCGCCAGCGCGCTTTGGCCGCCGCCGGGGGCGACCGGCGGCAGCTTCATTCGCTGCCCAGCTATTACGGGGCCAACGCGATGCTAAAGGCGGCGGTGCCCGCCTTTTTGCTGATGATCGTGTGGCTGCTGGTGCAGCCGATCGTCGTGGCAAATATCGTGTCGGGCGACATCCCCCAGGGTGCGGTTGCGGACAATGCCTCGCTCGGGCTGGTGATGGCCGAGGTGCGGCGCACCGCGTCGGGCCTGGATAGTGCCGTGGCCCAGGGTCTGCTGACCGCGCGCCAGGCGGCTGCGCCGGCTGCGGATATCGGGCAGATCACCGAGGCGTTGAAAGAGGCCGGCCAGATCGTCACCGGCGAGATCACGGCGCCGGTTCTGCAAGCGGCACAATCCTATCGCGGGCTTAGCGCCACCGGCAATCTGGCCATGGCGGCGGCGGTGATCGCGCTGGCACTGGCCGGGGCGGCCTGGGGCCTGGCGCAGTCGGCGCCGGCCTTTCGCGCGCGCAACGTGGTTGAAAGCGGCATTCGCGCGCTGTTGATCGCGGCGGCGTCGATCGCGATCCTGACAACCATCGGCATCGTCCTAAGCCTGGTGTTCAACACCATCGAATTCTTCCGCCTTTACCCGGCCTGGGATTTCTTTACCGGCCTCAACTGGGCGCCCAGCTTTTCGGGGCGCGGCGGCAGTTCGGACCTGGGCGTTTTGCCGTTGCTGTGGGGCACGTTCTACATCTCGATCGTGGCGCTGGCCGTGGCGGTGCCCATCGGCCTTTTCGCCGCGATCTACCTGTCGGAATATGCCAGCCCGCGGGTGCGCAGCGTGGCCAAGCCGATGCTTGAGGTTCTGGCCGGCATCCCCACCATCGTCTACGGCCTTTTCGCGCTGCTGACGGTGGGGCCCTTGCTGATGCGGGTCTTTGGCGATGACGGGCTTGGCTGGATGCAGGCGGGCACCGCGGTGATGACGGCGGGCTTGGTCATGGGCATCATGCTGATCCCCTTTGTCAGCTCGCTGTCCGACGACATCATCAACGCGGTGCCGCAGGCGATGCGCGATGGCTCTTACGGGTTGGGGGCGACGAAATCTGAAACCATCCGCCAGGTGGTTCTGCCCGCTGCCCTTCCGGGCATCGTGGGGGCCGTTCTGCTGGCCGCCAGCCGCGCCATTGGCGAGACGATGATCGTTGTGCTGGGGGCGGGCGCCGCCGCGCGGCTGTCGCTGAACCCCTTCGACGCCATGACGACCGTGACCGCCAAGATCGTCAGCCAGCTGACCGGCGACGCCGATTTCGCCAGCCCCGAGGCGCTGGTGGCCTTTGCCCTGGGCATGACGCTGTTCGTGATCACCCTTGGCCTGAATGTCTTTGCGCTGTTCATCGTGCGCAAATACCGGGAGCAATACGAATGACCGATGCAACCGACATGAGCACGCCCGGCAACCCGGCCAAAACACGCGGCAGCCTGCATGCACAGGATGCGCGCACCAAGCGGCGCAATGCGGCCGAAACCCGGTTCAAGGCCTATGGCATCGCCGCCATCGTGATCGGCCTGTTCTTTCTGGTCGTCCTTGCGGTGTCGATCATCCGCGCCGGTGCGCCCACCTTTACCCGGGCGGTCGTGGATGTGGAATTCACACTGACCCAGCCGCAACTCGAGGCGGCCGAAAGCCAGCTGTTCAAAACCAAGGCTTATCAGGACCTGTTCATCGCCGCCCTGCAAGAGCGGCTGGATGCCCGCGGGATCGAGGCCGAATTCGACGCCACTGCCATCGAACGTCTGCTGGGCAAGATCGGCGGCGATCTGCGCGCCTTTTACGCCGAAAACCCGGAACAGGTGGGCCAGCCGGTGTCGTTCCAATTGCCGGCCAGCTCACGCGTGGATGGCTATTTCAAGGGCCGCGTCTCGCGCGAGACGATCCAGGACAGCCGGTTTCTGATGGCCAGCGACCTTGACCTCGTCGATGCGCTGGCCGAGGCGGGCGTGATCCGCAACGCGTTCAACTGGGCCTTTCTGACCGGCGCGGATGCGGGCGTGGACAACCCCGGCGGGGCAGGGATAGGCGCCTCGGTCGTGGGGTCGTTCTTCATGATGCTGGTGGTGCTGGTGCTGTCGCTGCCTATCGGCGTGGCGGCCAGCATTTACCTGGAAGAATTCGCGCCCAAGAACCGCTTTACCGATTTGATCGAGGTGAACATCTCGAACCTGGCCGCCGTGCCGTCGATCGTCTTCGGCATCCTGGGCCTGGCGGTGTTCATCCAGTTTATGCACCTGCCGCAATCGGCGCCTTTGGTCGGCGGCCTTGTCCTGACGCTGATGACCCTGCCCACCATCATCATCTCGACCCGCGCCAGCCTGAAAGCCGTGCCGCCCAGCATCCGCGACGCGGCGCTGGGGGTGGGTGCGTCGAAAATGCAGGCGGTGTTCCACCACGTTCTGCCGCTGGCCATGCCGGGTATCCTGACCGGCACCATCATCGGCCTGGCGCAGGCCCTGGGCGAAACCGCGCCCCTTCTGCTGATCGGCATGGTGGGCTTTGTGGCGCGCGGCTATCCCGACGGTCTGATGGCGGGCTTCACCGAGCCGAACTCGGCCATGCCGGCGCAGATCTACACCTGGGCCGCGCGCGCCGATGCGGGCTTTTACGAAAAGGCATGGGGCGGGATCATCGTGCTGCTGGCCTTTTTGCTGACAATGAACATCATCGCCATTATCCTGCGCCGCCGTTTCGAGCGCCGTTGGTAATCCGGCCGGATCGAGGATACATCCATGTATGACGCCCCGCACAGCACGGAGAGCAAAGTGTCGACCCAAGAAATCAAGTTCGAATGCAACAACTGCCAAGTCTATTATGGCGACACCCACGCCATCAAAGACGTAAGCGTGGCGATCGAAGACAAGACCGTGACCGCCTTTATCGGGCCGTCGGG
>JAASTF010000391.1 GCA_021767525.1 Paracoccaceae bacterium | reverse complement strand
CGTTTCTGCGGCAGAACGCGCTGATCGCCCTGTTGGCGCAGGCGGGCAGTTTCGTGCCCGCGACCAGCGCGCATATCGGGCTGGTCAGCCAGCTGTTCAGCCGTGTCGGCGCCTCGGACGATCTGGCGCGGGGGCGGTCGACCTTCATGGTGGAAATGGTTGAAACGGCGGCGATCTTGAACCAGGCCGACGACCGCGCGTTGGTGATCCTGGACGAGATCGGGCGCGGCACAGCCACTTATGATGGCCTCTCTATCGCTTGGGCCACGTTGGAACACCTGCACGAGGTGAACCATTGCCGCGCGCTCTTCGCCACGCATTACCACGAGCTGACGCAGCTGGCCGGCAAGTTGGAGCGGGTGGATAACGCCACCGTTGCCGTGCGCGAGCATGAGGGCGACGTGATTTTCCTGCACGAGGTGCGCAAGGGCGCGGCGGATCGGTCGTACGGGGTGCAGGTGGCCAAGCTGGCCGGGCTGCCCGACAGCGTGGTGGCGCGGGCGCGGGTCGTTCTGGATGCGCTGGAAAAGGGTGAGCGTGAAGGCGCGGCCAAGCCCAAGGCGCTGATCGACGATCTGCCGCTTTTTGCCGCGGCCCCTGCCCCGGCGCCCAGTGCGCCCGCCAGATCGAGCGAGGTGGAAGAGCAGTTGCGCACCATCCACCCCGATGACCTGAGCCCGCGCGAGGCGCTGCAGGTGCTATACGACCTGCGCGCCAAGCTGTCGGACGACTGAATCAGCCGGTATTGGACGAAACGCCCACCTGCGCCGGGCGCAGCAGGCGGTCGTAAAGCATGAAGCCCTCGGCCGAAACCTGGATGATCTGGCCGTGCTTGGTGCCGGGCACCGGGGCCTCGAACATGGCCTGGTGCAGTTTCGGGTCGAAAGCGTCGCCCTCGGCCGGGCTGATCCGTTCGATGCCGTGTTTCTGGAACACGTTCAACAACTCGCGCAGGGTCAGTTCCACCCCTTCCAGCAAGGGGCCGAAAGCTTCGCGCTGTTCGTCGGTCGCAGCCTCAAGCGCGCGCTTGAGGTTGTCGTAGACAGGCAGCATGTCGCGCGCCAGCTTGGAGCCGCCATACTGCTCGGCCTCGCGCCGCTCTTTGTCGGCACGTTTGCGCGAGTTTTCCGCATCGGCCAGGGCGCGCATGAACTTGTCTTTGTATTCGTCCCGCTCGGCGCGCAGCGAGTCCAGCTCAACCGCGTCTTCGGAAATCTCTTCTTCGGCTTCGGCGTTTGCCTCGGCTTCGGCCTGTTCGATATCGTCCAGGAAATCGTCTTCCTTGCGCTCTGCCATCTTCCACCTCTAACTGCGGTCGGAAATCAGCTTGCCGACCAGCTGTGCCGTGTAATCCACTATCGGCACGATCCGTCCATAATTCAGGCGCGTCGGGCCGATCACGCCCACCGCGCCCACAATCTTTCGATCAGCGTTCATATATGGAGACACGACCAAAGATGAACCCGAAAGTGAGAAAAGTTTGTTTTCCGAGCCAATAAAAATGCGCACGCCTTCGCCCTGTTCGGTCAGCTCCAGAAATTCCGCGATGTCGCGCTTGCGTTCAAGGTCGTCGAACAGGCTGCGGATGATTTCCAGGTCGGAGTCAGATGCCTCATCGGACAGCAGGTTGGATCGGCCGCGCACGATCAGGCGTTCGCTGCCCTCGCCGGCATCGTCCCAGACGGCCAAGCCGCTTTCGACCAGTTGATGCGCCAGCGCGTCGATTTCCTGGCGGCGGGCCGAGATTTCGCGCGAGATCACGCCGCGCAGGTCGCTGAGTGTGCGGCCCTCGGCCAGCGCGTTCAGGAAATTCGCCGCCTCGCGCATCGAGGCAGGGGTTTGCCCCGGCGGCGGGGTGAACAGGCGGTTTTCCACATGCCCATTGGCAAAAACCAGAACCACCAGCGCGCGGTCGGCGCCAAGGTTCACGAACTCGACATGCTTGATCGGCGCCTCTTGCTTGGGCGCCAGAACCAGCGAGGCACCTTGCGTGACACCTGACAATGCGGTGCTGACCCGATCCAGCAGGCCACCCACGTCCTGGCTGTTGCTGCTGGCGGTTTCGTCGATTTTCTGCCGGTCGCTTTGATCCAGGTCGCGCACCTCGAGAAGGCCATCGACGAACAGGCGCAGGCCCAGTTGCGTGGGCACGCGGCCCGCGCTGACATGAGGGCTGCCCAAAAGGCCCAGGAATTCCAGATCCTGCATCACGTTTCGCACGGTTGCGGCGCTGACCTTTTCGCTCATCGTGCGGGTCAGGGTGCGGCTGCCGACGGGATCGCCGCTTTCCAGATATCCCTCGACCACGCGGCGAAACACCTCGCGCGAGCGGTCGTTCAACTCGTCCAGAATATTGTTGTCGTCCGGCATGGTCGCAACCTTTAGGCACAGGCCATTAAAGGGGATGATGGGCAAAGGTCAATCGGGGTTGCGCATCGCCCTGCCCCGCCTGTATCCCCTGTGTGCAAAGCGAGGAGATGCCATGCGCCCGTCTGGACGAGACTTAAGCGAAATGCGCCCGGTTTCAATCGAAACCGGCGTTACGAAACATGCCGAAGGGTCGTGCATGATCCGCATGGGCGATACCCATGTTCTGTGCACCGCCACGATCGAGGATCGCGTGCCGCCCTTCATCAAGGGCTCGGGGTTGGGCTGGGTGACGGCGGAATACGGGATGCTGCCCCGGTCGACCACCAGCCGGATGCGGCGCGAGGCGCAGGCCGGCAAGCAAGGCGGGCGCACGGTTGAAATTCAGCGCCTGATCGGGCGCAGCCTGCGCGCGGGCGTGGATCGCGTGGCCCTGGGCGAGCGGCAGATCACCGTGGATTGCGACGTGATCCAGGCCGATGGCGGCACGCGCTGCGCGTCGATCACCGGG
>JAASTF010000390.1 GCA_021767525.1 Paracoccaceae bacterium | reverse complement strand
CGGTGGTCGCGGATGTGGCGCTGGAATGACCCGGGCCGCGGTGAAAGCCCTTTGCCCCTGCCGCCGATCCGCCATACGCTTTGGGCCAACAGGAGGATGACATGACAACACGACTTTCACCGCTGGAGCTGATGACCAAGCTGGTCAGCTTTCCCACCGTCAGCCGCGACAGCAACCTGCCGCTGGTGGATTGGGTCGAAGATTACCTGGCGGGCCACGGGATCACCGCGCACAGGTTTTACAACGAAGAACAGGACAAGGCCGCGCTTTTCGCCCATGTCGGCCCCGAAAAGCCGGGTGGCGTCGTTCTGTCGGGCCACACGGACGTGGTGCCGGTGGATGGCCAGCCCTGGACGGACGATCCCTGGACGGTGACCGAGCGCGACGGCAAGTATTTCGGGCGCGGCACCTGCGACATGAAGGGCTTTGACGCGCTGTCGCTTTGGGCGCTGGTCGAGGCGCGGTATCGCGAGATCGACCGCCCGTTGCAGATCGCGCTGAGTTTCGACGAAGAGGTGGGCTGCACCGGGGCGCCGCCGATGATCGAGCGCATCCTTGAAACCCTGCCGCAGGCCAGCGCCGTGATCGTGGGCGAGCCGTCGATGATGGAGGCCGTGACCGGCCACAAGGGCGGGCAGGGCTTTTGGGTGGATGTCTGGGGGCACGAGGTGCACAGCTCGATCGCCTATCGCGGTGTCTCGGCCATCATGGAGGCGGCCAGGATCATCGACTGGGCCAACCAGGTGAACGCGGAAGAGGCCGCGAAAACGCCCAGCGATATGGCTGCGCTGTTCGACCCACCCTATACCACGCTTCACACCGGCACCATCACCGGCGGCACGGCCGCCAATATCACGGCGAAACATTGCCGGTTCGACATCGGGTTTCGCGCCGTGCCGACCGACGATCACGCCAGCTGGCGCAGGCGCATCCTGGACAAGATCGCCGAGGTCGAGGCGGGGATGAAGGCGGTGCACCCGGATGCGCGCATCGACGTGGACGGCCGGTTCGGCGTGCCCGGGCTGAAACCCGAGGCGCAGGGCGAGGCCGAGGCGCTGGTGCGCGCGCTCACCGGCGACAACGCCACCCATGTCGTCAGCTACGGCACCGAGGCCGGTCAGTTCCAGGAGCGCGGCTATTCCGCCGTGGTCTGCGGCCCCGGCAGCATCGACCAGGCGCACCAGCCCGACGAGTTCATCAGCGTGGACCAGTTCAACCAGGGGCACCGGTTCATGGAGCGCCTGCTGGAGCGGCTGTCGGCCTGACGGCTTTGGTCTGCCCGTAGGCAGATCAGGGGATGGCGATGCGCAATGGCCGCGCCGCCATTCTCGCCGGGTGCTTAGCTTACCAACTGCCCCGCCCGGCCTTGCCGGGCAGCGCCCGACCTTCCCCCGGAGGGCGCGGCCCTCTGTCGTGCCGTGGTGGAGCCTATGGCGCTGGCATCGCATTATGCCAGGCGCTGTTGGGGCTTGCCGCCGCGGGGCCTGCGCGTAATCTGGCGCAATGACGTTTCCGTTTTCCCTGCAAACCCCGCCCGAACATGACGGGCCGTTGCCCAAGGCCGCCGATTGCGTGGTGATCGGCGGCGGGGTCATCGGGATCACCGCGGCCCTGTACCTGGCGCGCAAGGGGCAGCAGGTGGTCGTGCTGGAAAAGGGGCGGGTCGCGGCCGAGCAATCCAGCCGCAACTGGGGCTGGATCCGCACGCAGGGGCGCGACCCGGCGGAAATTCCGATCTCGCTGGAAAGCCGGCAATTGTGGCGCGCGCTGGATCAACAGGCGGGCGGGCGATTGGGCGTGGCGACCGTCGGCGTCAGCTACCTGGCGCGCAGCGAGGCGGACATGGCGCGCTATGCCGGCTGGCTGCAAAGCGCGCAGGGGCACGAAGGGCTGGACAGCCGGTTGTTGAACGCGCGCGAGGTGCGCGCGTTGCTGCCCGGGGCGACAGGCGATTGGGTGGGGGCTCTGCACACGCCCAGCGACATGAAGGGCGAGCCCTGGGCCGCGGTGCCCGAGATCGCGCGGATGGCCGTGGCCGGGGGCGTGACGATCCGCGAAGGCTGCGCCGTGCGTTGTCTGGATATGCAGGCGGGGCGCGTTGCGGGCGTGGTGACCGAGCGTGGCACCGTGCGGGCCGGGGCCGTGGTGCTGGCCGCCGGCGCGTGGTCGTCGCTGTTCCTGGGCAATCACGGGGTGCGCCTGCCGCAACTGTCTGTGCGCGCCACGGTCCTGGCGACCGACGCTTGCCCCGACGTGCATTGGGGCGGGGCCACCGACAGCCGCATCGCCTGGCGCCGGCGCGACGACGGCGGCTATTCCATCGCGCCCTCGACCGCGTCGGAGTTTTTCATCGGGCCGGACGCGTTTCGCAACCTGCGTGCCTTTCTGCCGCTGTTGCGCGCGGGCGGGTTCGAGGTGACGTTTCGCGGCCCGCCGCCGCGCGGCCATCCCGATGCGTGGCTCACGCCCCGGCACTGGCGCGGGGTGGATGAAAGCCCGTTCGAGCGGATGCGCATCTTGAACCCGACACCGCGCCCCGCGCGGCTGGAGCGTGCGCGCCGGCGCTTTGCGCAGACCTTTCCGGGCGCGGGCGATCCTGGCATCGCGAAAGGCTGGGCCGGGATGATCGACACCACGCCCGACGTGGTGCCGGTGGTGGATCATTGCGCGGATCTGCCCGGGCTGGTGGTGGCCACGGGAATGTGCGGGCACGGGTTCGGCATTGGGCCCGGTTTTGGCCGGATCGTGGCGGATATGGTGGCAGGTGATGATCCGGGCCATGACATGACGCGGTTTCGCTGGGGCCGGTTCGGGCCGGGTGCACGGATCGTGCCGGGGCCGAATATCTGAGGGTTTGCGCCGCGCCTTCGGCGCGTCGCCCGGGGGGGGGGGGGGGGGGGGGGGGGGGGGGGGGGGGGGGGGGG
>JAASTF010000389.1 GCA_021767525.1 Paracoccaceae bacterium | reverse complement strand
GTTGCAAAAGATCCTGCGCAACGTGCGCGTTCACGATTTCTGAGGCTCTGACATGGCGGAAAGATCTTTCAAGGCCGAGGTCGAACACCTGCGCAAGGGCGACGGCGACACCTTTACCGGCGAGGGCATACTGGCCCTGACCAAGGCGCTGTTGGAGAACGGCGTGGGCTATGTCGGCGGCTATCAGGGCGCGCCGATCAGCCACCTGATGGACGTGCTGGCCGATGCGCAGGACCTGCTGGCCGAGCTGGACGTGCGGTTCGAGGCGAATGCGTCCGAGGCCGCGGCCGCCGCGATGCTGGCCGCCTCGGTGCACTATCCCATTCGCGGCGCGGTCACGTTCAAGGGCGCGGTCGGCGTCAACGTGGCGTCGGATGCACTGGCCAACCTGGCCTCGTCCGGGGTGAATGGCGGGGCTCTGGTGATCGTGGGCGAGGATTACGGCGAAGGCAGTTCCATCATGCAGGAACGCAGCCACGCCTTTGCCATGAAATCGCAGTTCTGGCTGCTGGACCCGCGGCCCAACCTGCCCTCGATCGTCAAGGCGGTGGGTGACGGGTTCGAGCTGTCCGAGGCCAGCAACACGCCCGTCATGCTGATGGTGCGCATCCGCTCGTGCCATGTGACCGGCAGTTTTGCGACCCGCGACAACCGCCGCCCCACACCGTCGGTGCGCGAGGCGCTGGCGAACCCGCAAAAGGATTTTTCCCGCGTCGTGCTGCCGCCGATGTCGTATATCCATGAACAGGACAAGGTCAAAAAACGCTGGCCCGCGGCCGAGGCATTCATCGTCGAAAATGGCCTGAACGAGCGTTTTGGACCGAAACAGAGCCGCATTGGTATCGTCTGTCAGGGCGGCATGTATAACGGCGTGATCCGCGCCTTGCAGCGGTTGGGCCTGGCGGATCTGTACGGCCAGACGGAGGTGCCGATTTACTGTTTGAACGTCACCTACCCGCTGGTACGCGATGAATTCCTGGAGTTTGCCGAAGGCAAGGATGCGATCCTCGTGATCGAAGAAGGCCAGCCCGAGTTCATCGAACAGCAACTGGGCTCGATGCTCTATCGCGCCGGATCAAAGGTGCAATTGCACGGCAAGGACATGCTGCCGATGGCCGGCGAATATACCGGGCAGGTGATGTTGGATGGGATCACCGGGTTTCTTAAAGAACACGCCGCCGACATGCTGCCGGGCGCGGTTCTGGCCCCGAACGAGCCGAAACCGGAAATCCCCGACCTGTCCAGCACGGTGCCGATCCGCCCGCCCGGCTTTTGCACCGGCTGCCCCGAACGGCCCATTTTCGCCGCGATCAAGCTGGTGCAGGAAGAGCTGGGCCAGCACCAGATCTCGGGCGATATCGGGTGCCACCTGTTCGCTGCCCTTCCCCCGTTCGAGGTGGGCGGGCAGACGATGGGCTATGGCCTTGGGCCTGCATCGAACGCGGCCTTTGACGGTGGAGGTGACAAGCGGGCGATTTCGATCCTTGGCGATGGCGGGTTCTGGCATAACGGGCTGTCGTCTTCGATCGGAAACATGGTGTTCAACCGATCCGACAGCGTGGCGATCATCGTCGACAATTACTATTCCGCGGCTACGGGCGGGCAGGACGTGATGTCGTCGCGCGCTAAGAACCCCACGAAATCCACAAACAACCCGATTTCGAAGGCGCTGAAAGGCGTCGGCGTGGAATGGGTGCGCCAGATCGATCGCACCTATGACGTGCCGCAAATGCGCGACGTGATCCGCGAGGCGCTGACCACCGATTATGACGGGCCAAAGGTGATCGTGGCCAGTTCGGAATGTATGCTGAACCGCCAACGCCGCGAAAAGCCGTTGAAAAAGCAGGCGATTACCCAGGGCCGCCGGGTCGAGGCGCCGCGCTTTGGCGTGGACGAGGATATATGCACCGGCGATCACGCCTGTATCCGCCTGTCGGGCTGTCCGTCGCTGTCGCTGAAAACGCTGGATGACCCGCTGCGCGATGACCCCGTGGCCAGCATCGACCAAACCTGCGTCGGCTGCGGCAATTGCGGCGAGGTGGCGGATGCCGCCGTTCTGTGCCCCAGCTTTTATCGCGCCGACGTGGTGCATAACCCCACCGGGTTTGAAAAATGGTGGGCCGCGCGGCGGCGCGCGGTGATCGGCTGGTTGCAGGAACGGCGCGATGCGAAACGGCTGGATGTGACGGGGGTGGCGCGATGAACGTGGCAACAGAATTGCGCCCGCGAACGCCGGATGAACGGCTGGCCGGGATCATCAAGCTGGCCGTGATGGCCGTGGGCGGCCAGGGCGGCGGAGTTCTGACCAGCTGGATCGAGGCGCTGGCCCGCGCGCAGGGATACGCCGCGCAGGCCACCAGCGTGGCTGGCGTGGCGCAACGCACGGGTGCCACGATCTATTACATCGAAATGGCCCCGAAAGAGGACGGGCAACCCGACCCGGTGTTCTCGCTGGCGCCTGCGGGCGGCGACGTGGACATTCTGATCGCGGCCGAGATGATGGAGGCCGGGCGCGCCATCATGCGCGGCTTTGTCACGCCCGACCGCACCACCCTGATCGCGTCGACCCATCGAGCGCTGGCGGTTTCGGAAAAGATGGTGCCCGGCGACGGTATCGCCAATGCCGACGAGGTGCGTGCCGCCGCCGAAATTGCCGCGCAACGTGTCATCATGGCGGATATGGAGCAGGCGGCAGTGTCGCAAGGATCGGTTATTTCTGCCTCGCTGTTCGGCGCGCTGGCGGGCTCGGGCGCGCTGCCCTTTGACCGCGCCGCGTTCGAGGATGCGATCCGCGCCAGCGGCAAGGGCGTCGAGGCCAGTTTGCGCGCTTTTGCCGCCGGGTTCGATGCCGCGCAGAACCCGGCCGACGAGTCGCCCGACAGCGCCCCGCAACCGGCCATCTATACCGACGCGCGCGGGCCGAAACAC
>JAASTF010000388.1 GCA_021767525.1 Paracoccaceae bacterium | reverse complement strand
ATAGGCGCCAACAGTAAAATTTTCCTGCTCGATCACGTTCGACAGGAACACGGTGCCCAGATGCGGCGTGCCATCGGGCAAGGTGACGGGATAAAGCGTGGCGGGGTCTGGCAGGCGCGGCATGGGCGCTTTCCTTTCGCTGGAAACCTTGGGAGTGGGGTGGCGGTTCAGCGGTGGGAAATCATCGGTCCATGCCTTTTGTCAGATACGTCATCCTAGCGTGGGGCGCGCGAAATGGCAAAAGCCGCGCGTCCGCATACCCATGAATACCGTGCAAACCGCGAAAAACCTGTTATGAGCCACACGCAACGCGGCGTTTCTCGCCGCTCGGGTGGCGTTTTTCGCTGCAGTGCAGTATGGCCGCCCTGCGAACGGAAAAAGCCAAGGATTCCCCACATGCGCCGCACCCTTATGGCGAGCCTCGCCAACCGTCTTGCCTTGCCCGACCTCAGCCTGCTGCCCGAAGAGCGGCTGACGCCCGACCGGCTGCGGATCGAGCTGTTGTCGGGGCTGACCGTGGCGCTGGCGCTGGTGCCCGAGGCGGTGGCCTTTGCCTTTGTCGCCGGGGTGCACCCGCTGGTGGGGCTCTATGCCGCCTTCCTGGTGGGGCTGATCACCGCGCTGATCGGCGGGCGGCCCGGCATGATCTCGGGCGCGACGGGCGCGCTGGCCGTGGTGATGGTGGCGCTGGTGGCGGAACACGGGGTGGAATACCTGTTCGCGACCGTGGTGCTGATGGGCATTTTGCAGCTGATCGCGGGCGTCATGCAGTGGGGCAAGTTCATCCGGCTGGTGCCGCATCCGGTGATGCTGGGTTTCGTGAATGGGCTGGCCATCGTGATTTTCCTGGCGCAGCTGGGGCAGTTCAAGGTGCCTGGCAGCATGGAAAACACCGGCCACGGCATGGGCGGCGGTGAATGGCTGTCGGGGATGCCGCTTTACACGATGCTGGGGCTGGTGGCGCTGACCATGGCGGTGATCTGGGTCATGCCGCGCATCACGCGCTTTATCCCCGCGCCGTTGGCAGGCATCGGCGTGGTGGCGGGGTTGGTGATCGCGCTGGGGCTGGACGTGCCGCGGGTGGGCGACCTGGCCTCGATCAGTGGCGGGTTGCCGCCTTTCCACATCCCCGCCGTGCCGCTGACATGGGAGACATTGCAGATCATCCTGCCTTACGCGGTGATCCTGGCCGCCATCGGCCTGATCGAATCCCTGCTGACGCTAAACCTGGTGGGCGAGATGACGGGCAAGCGCGGCGGCGCCAGCCAGGAATGCATCGCGCAGGGCGCGGCCAACGTGGTGACCGGCTTTTTCGGCGGCATGGGCGGCTGCGCGATGATCGGCCAGTCGATGATCAACGTGAAATCTGGCGGGCGCACGCGGGTGGCGGGCATTGCCGCCGCGCTGTTTCTGCTGGTCTTCATCCTGTTCGCCGCGCCGGTGATCGAGCTGATCCCGCTGGCCGCCCTGGTCGGCGTGATGTTCATGGTGGTGATCGGGACATTCGCGTGGAATTCGCTGACGATCCTGCGCAAGGTGCCGGCGACCGATGCCTTCGTCATCCTGTTGGTAACGGTCGTCACGGTGATGGAAGACCTGGCCGTGGCCGTGGTGGTGGGGGTGATCGTTTCGGCGCTGGCCTATGCCTGGAACAACGCGCGGCGCATCCATGCGAAAACCTATGACACGCCCGAGGGCGCGCGCGTCTACCAGGTGCAGGGGCCGCTGTTTTTCGGGTCGAGCGATGGGTTCGTCGAGATGTTCGACCCGCTGACCGACCCCAGCCTGGTGATCGTGGATTTCGCCGACAGCCGCGTGGTGGACCAATCGGCCCTGCAGGCGATCGAGGCGGTGGCCGCGAAATACGAGGCCGCGGGCAAGCGGATCGAGCTGCGCCACCTGAGCCGGGATTGTCATCGCCTGCTGAAAAAGGCGGGGCACCTGATGGTCGACAGCGACGACGACCCCGATTACGCGCTGGCGGTGGATTACGGCGTGCGCACCGGCATCATCGGCGGGCATTGAGCGGTTTCGGACGGGCTGCGCCCGTCCGACCGGGTGGGGGGCTTTGCCCCCCGTCGCCTGGCGGCGACTCCCCCCAGGATATTTATGAAGAGAGGAAGTCCGGGAGCCTTGCGCCCTTAATCGTCGGGGCGGGCGAGGGTGAAGAGGTCGCGGATCACCGAGTAGTCGCGATAGCCCAGGCGCGTCAGCGGCTGGTAGCTGGTGATGTCGAAAATGCCGTCCTTGAGGCAATCGTCGCGCATGTAGACGCCCGTCACCTCGCCCAGCACCAGGAAGTTCGATTCGCCGCGCAGCTGGATAATATCGACCAGTTCGCATTCCAGCGCGGCGGGCACGCCATCGACGCGGGCGCAGGCGATCGTTTCGCATTCGACCCGGTTCAGCCCGGCATGGTCGAACTCGGACTGGTCGGCGGGGATCGTGGCGCTGCTGGCGTTCATCGCGTCGCGCATCGCGTATTCCACGATATTGACGCAGAACACGCCCGTGTCACGGATATTGGCCACGCTGTCCTTGGTGTCGCCGCGATCGGGTTTGGCGCTGGTCGAGGCGAACATCACCTGCGGCGGCACATAGGCGGTGGCGTTGAAGAAGGAATACGGTGCGAGGTTGTCGACGCCATCGCTGCCACGCGTCGAGATCCAGCCGATGGGCCGGGGCGTCACGATGGCGTTGAACGGGTTATGCGGCAGGCCGTGGCCGTCTTTCGGTTGGTAAAACATCCCTGTCCCCTGTTTGTCGCGTTTGTGCCAGACCTAGCGCCATGCTAGGGGGCTTTCCAGCGGATTCAGGGGGTTGGGCGCGGTGTTGAACCTTGCGCAGGAACAAGAGAGCGACTGGTGGGAGGTCGAGGCGCTGTATGACCTGTGCTTTGCGCCCGGGCGCGAGGCGCTGTCGAGCTAT
>JAASTF010000387.1 GCA_021767525.1 Paracoccaceae bacterium | reverse complement strand
CCCCGTCCGGACTTCGGCGTGAAGATCAGGAATTTCTCCAGCCATCATAATTCTCCATAAGCTAGGGCGGGGTGCCTCCAAGGCTGTCACCCCGCGTGAAGCCGCGCGTATAGACCGGATGGATGGGTTTGGAAAGGGGTAAAACGCGGCAAAGCGACAGCCAGGCAACGCACCCCGAAGGGCCCTTACAAATCGCGGATCCAGAATTGCAGCGGCTTTTTCGTCTCGGTCGCCTGGTCGATGTCTTTCCACGAAAACTGCGCCACCGCGCCGGGCAGTTTTTCATACCCCCGCTTGCGCCAGAACGCATCCAGCGGCACGTACTCGGCGGGCTTCAACGGATGGTCATCGGGCCGCACCACGCCGCAAAAGGCCGATTTTTCGCGCCCCAGGTCGCGCGCGTGCCCTTCGCGCAGGTCGAAAAAGCGGTGCCCGATCCCCTGCCCGCGATATTCGGGCAACAGCACGGATTCGGCGCAGTAAAAGATGCGCGCCAGATCCAACCCCGTGCCATCGAAGGCGGCGGCGAAATCATCGGCGTGATCCTCCATCGGCGTGCCCGTCGCGGCCCCCACAAGGCGCGTGCCGTCAAAGGCGCCCACCAGGATCGCGCCCGCGCTGTCGCGGTAGGATTGCAGATACGCGCGCTCGTAATCCAGGTCGCCGTCGTAAAGGTAGGGCCAGGCGCGGAACACCGCGATGCGCAGCCGCGCCACATCGTCCAGCGCGGCATCCAGCGCCGCCCCCGTCAGCGCCCGCACTTCGGTCATTTGGAAACCTGCCCTATCCAGTCGGCCAGGTTGTAATAGGTGACAACTCGGGTGATCTGGCCATCCTGCAACGAAAAGAACGAACCCGCGGGCAGGCGATAGGTCTGGCCATGCGCCTCGGGCAACCCGTCATCGGTTTCCAGGTAGGTGCCGTTGACGATGTATTCGGCCGCCGCGCGGGTGCCGCTGTCGTTCACGAAAATCACCATGTCGGTCAGGTTCTCACGGTAGCAGCGGCTCATATGCGCGCAGAACTGGGCGAATTTCTCGCGCCCTTCGCGCACATGGCCCTCGTTCACGTGATGGGCCACGTCGGGGGCAAGACAGGCCAGCATCCCGCCGGTGTCCCCTGCATTGAAGGCATCGAAATAGCGTTGGATCGTGTCGCGCGCGGTCTGGGTCATCTGCTGGATCTCCAAGCTGTCTGATCCGCTGCGTAGCATCGCCGCCACCCGCCATCCAAGGCCAAAACGGCAGGTTCGCGCCTGCTTGCGACCAGCGGTCAATCCTGCTGCGGCGGGCCCCAGCGTTCGGTCAGATGCGCCACGATCTGATCGCGGGTCTGGCGATAGGCGGCCAGCTTGGCCTCGCGGGTTTCGCCCAGGCCGGTCGGGTCCATGATCGGCCAATACTCCACCTCGAGGTGGAACACCCGTGTCAGTTCCAGTGCCTGGCGCTGGCTGGCGGGCGACAGGGCCACCACCAGGTCAAAGGCCGACAGGTCGTCGCCCCATTCCTGCAACTGCTCGAAACTGCGCGAGCGGTGGCGCGACAGCTCGACCCCGATTTCGGCGCAAACGGCGATGGCGAAACCGTCGATCTCGAGATCCGATTTCACGCCCACCGACTGCACATAGGTGTCGGTGCCGTAAAACTTTTTCATGATGCCCTCGGCCATGGGCGAGCGCACCGCGTTGTGATCGCAGCAAAACAGCACCGATTGGGGCAGATCGCGCGGCACCGTCAGCCCCCGAAATGCAGCACGCAGATCAGGGTGAACAGTCGGCGGGCGGTGTCGTTGTCGATCTCGGCCTTGCCTTCCAGGCGCTCGGCCAGGATGCGCGCGCCTTCGTTGTGGATGCCGCGGCGGGCCATGTCGATGGTTTCGATCTGCGCAGGCGCCGAGTTTTTCACCGCGTCGTAATAGCTTTCGCAGATCGCCCAGTAATCCTTGACCACCTGGCGAAAGGGCGACAGCGACAGGTGAAATTCCGCCGCCTTTTCGTTGGCATCGGTCAGCACGTCGAAAACCAGCCGCTTGTCGCGGATCGACAGGCCCACGCGATAGGGCCCGTCGGGCACCACGCGGTCATCGCGTTTGGGCAGGGAAAAGCTGTTTTCCTCCAGCAGATCGAACATGGCGACCTTGCGCTCTTGTTCGATTTCCGGCGTGGGCGGCGGCAGATTGGCGTCGTCCAACTCGATATGAGTGATGTAGGACATGGGTCTTCTCGCGTTTGGAACCCCTTGTCCCTATAGCAGCGCCGCGGGTTCGGCAATGCGCGATGGCGCGTGGCTTAGCCTTCGTTCAGGCGATTGAGCCGCGCGCGCACGCTCAGCCCGTGCGCCTCGAGGCTTTCGGAAATTGCCAGCGTTTCCGCCGCCGGGCCGATCGCCGCCAGCGCGCCGGGCGTCATCTTGGCCAGCGTCGTGCGTTTCAGGAAATCCATCACCGACAGGCCCGACGAAAATCGCGCCGAGCGCGCCGTGGGCAGCACGTGGTTCGGCCCGCCGACGTAATCGCCGATCGCCTCGGGCGTCCAGGCGCCCAGGAAAATCGCCCCGGCATGGGTGATCTTTTCGGCCAGCGCGTCGGGGTTCTCCACGCACAGCTCCAGATGCTCGGGCGCCACGCGGTTCGACAGGGCAGCGGCGGTATCCAGGTCGGGCACGGTGATGATCGCGCCGAAATCGCGCCAGCTGGCCGCCGCGATCTCGCGCCGCTCCAAGCTGGTCAGGTAACGCTCGACCGCCACGCCGACGGCCTTGGCCATCACCGGGCTATCGGTGATCAGGATCGACTGCGCGCTTGCGTCATGTTCGGCCTGGCTCAGCAGGTCCAGCGCGATCCAGTCGGGGTTGTTGTCCTTGTCGGCGATCACAAGAATCTCGGACGGTCCCGCAATCATGTCGATGCCAACCTTGCCAAAGACCCGCCGCTTG
>JAASTF010000069.1 GCA_021767525.1 Paracoccaceae bacterium | reverse complement strand
TGAAGAAAAAGCTGCAGCGCGAAGGCGTGTTCCGCGAAATGAAGCTGAAGCAGCATTTCGAGAAACCGTCGGTCAAGAAGGCCCGTGAAAAGGCCGAGGCGATTCGCCGCGCCCGCAAGCTGGCACGCAAGAAAGCGCAGCGCGAAGGTCTGCTGTAAGGCTTTCGTCCTGACGGACAAATGTTGACGACCCCCGGGCGCAAGCCTCGGGGGTTTGTCGTTTTCGGGGCATCAGATACGCCCGAAAACTTGCGACAACAAAGCGGTCATGCCGTCCGCATCTGATTGCGCGAAGGCCGCTGGCTGATCGCTGTCGATATCCAGCACGCCCAGCAGATCGCCCGCTTTGTTCCAGACCGGCAGCACCAGTTCCGACCGGGTCGAACTGGAGCAGGCGATATGGCCGGGAAACGCCTCGACATCATCGACCAACTGCACCTGTCCAGTGCGCGCCGCAGCCCCGCAGACGCCGCGCGAGAACGGGATCACAAGGCAGCCATGCCCGCCCTGATAGGGGCCGATTTTCAGCATTTCGGGCGCGGTCACGCGGTAAAACCCGGTCCAGTCGAACCGGTCGTCGGCATGGTGCAGCTCGCACGCCATCGTGGCCATCAGCGCCACGCTGTCATCCTCGCCCTCGCACAGCGCGGCCAGGGTTTTCGACATGTCGGTGTAATCGATACGGCTCATGCAAAGACCTGTTTCAGCCAAATGGCGCTTTCGGTGATGGCATCGTCGCCCTGGGGGATGATGCCCGTCAGCGAGGCAAAGGCGTGGACCTGGCCGGGATAATCGGCCTGTGTCACCTCGACCCCCGCATCGCGCAGGGCCTGGGCATAGGTCTGGCCATCGTCCCACAACGGGTCATGCCCCGCCGACACGATCAGCGCGGGCGGCTGCCCTGCCAGATGCGGCGAGAACAGTGGCGAGACGCGCGGCGCCAGCCTGTCCTGCGTCTCGGGCAGGTATTGATCCAGATACCAGTTGATCCGCACCACCGGCAAAAGCGGTTGGTCGTGCAGCGACTGCATGGATTGCGAGGTCATCCGCGCATCCACAGCCGGGTAGATCAGCAATTGTGCGGCGGGCAGGGGCAAGGCGGTCTCGGCCAGATCGTGCATCAGCGCGGCCGTCAGGTTTGCGCCCGCGCTGTCGCCGCCCACGGCCAGTTGCCCGGGCGTGACGTTCAGATCAGTTTCGTCCGCCGCCAGTGCACGGTAGCAGGCCAGTACATCGTCGGGCGCGGCGGGGAACTTGTGCTCGGGCGCCAGGCGATAGTCGAAGGAAACCACCCGCAGCCCGGATTGCGCCGCCAGCTTGCCGCACAACCCATCATGGCTGTCCAGGCTGCCCTGCACCCATCCGCCGCCGTGCAGATACAGCAGCAGCGGCGCGCCCTCGGCGCCCTTGGGCACGTAAAGCCGCGCTGGGCGCGGCCCTTCGGCACCGGGCAGGGTAATGTCGGACTTGGCGACCGAGGGCGGCGTGGGCCGGTCGAACTTGGCGGCCATCATCTCAATCTGGGCGCGGCTTTCCTCCAGGCTGGGCATTTCGCCCGGCACGCGGACAAGGCTGACCAGATCGCACACTGCCTGCGCGCTGGCGTCGATCCGCCGTCCATCGACGACCGGCAGACGCCCCGCATACAGCCCGCGCTTGGCCCAATCGGGCAGCTGCACGCGCAAAAAGGCCAGGATCAGGCGCAGTTTGCGCATCAGACGCGCTCGATCGCGATGGCCGTGCCTTCGCCGCCGCCGATGCAAATGGCCGCAACGCCGCGTTTCAAGCCGCGCTTTTCCAGCGCGTTCAGCAGCGTCACCATGATCCGCGCGCCCGAGGCGCCGATCGGATGACCCAGCGCACAGGCGCCGCCATTAACGTTCACGATGTCGCGCGGCAGGCCCATTTCCTTCATGAAGGCCATCGGCACCACGGCGAAAGCTTCGTTCACCTCCCACAGGTCCACGTCAGAGGTTTTCCAGCCCAGCCGCTCAAGCAGCTTTTTCGCCGCCGGAACCGGGGCGGTCGGGAAATCCTTGGGCGCGTGGGCATGGCTGGCATGGCCCAGGATGCGCGCGCGCACGGTCAGGCCCTGCGCCTCGGCGGCCTCTTCGCTGGCCAGAACCAGTGCCGCCGCCCCGTCGGAGATCGAGCTGGAATTGGCCGCCGTCACCGTGCCGTCCTTGCGGAAGGCGGGTTTCAGCATCGGGATCTTTTCGGGCCGCGCCTTGCCCGGCTGTTCGTCGGTGGTGATCACCTCTTCGCCGGTCCGGGCATGGATGGTGAAGGGCGTGATTTCGTCGGCAAAAGCGCCCGTGCGTTCGGCATCCAGCGCATTCTCCAGCGAGGCGATGGCATATTGATCCTGATCCTCGCGGGTGAACTGGAACGCCTCGGCGCAATCCTCGGCAAAGGTGCCCATCAGGCGACCCTTGTCATAGGCGTCTTCCAGGCCGTCCAAGAACATGTGGTCCTTGACCTCTTGGTGCCCGATCCGCGCGCCGCCGCGCATCTTGGGCAGCATGTAGGGCGCGTTCGACATCGACTCCATGCCGCCCGCGATCATCGTGTCGGCGTGACCCAGGGCGATCTGGTCGAACGCCATCATCGCCGCCTTCATGCCCGACCCGCACATCTTGTTCAGCGTGGTGGCGGGCACCTCTTCGCCCAGGCCACCGGCAAAGCCGGCCTGTCGCGCGGGCGCCTGGCCCTGGCCTGCGGGCAGAACGCAGCCCATCAGCACCTCGTCGACGGTTTTCGCACCGGCCCCTGCCAGCGCCGCGCGGATGGCCGCGCCACCCAGCTCGGCGGCAGAAACGCCGTCGAACACACCCTGGAATCCCCCCATCGGCGTACGCGCCGCACCTGCGATCACAACGGTTTTCATGGCTCTCTCCCTATTCCTTTTTGCCTGCATACCGAATGGTAAGGAATGGCGTCTAGCCTTGGTTGTCGATGCACGTATTTCTACGAATGGACGGATGGGATGAATTTGACGGCAAGACAACTGGGGCCGCTGCATGTGGTCGATGTGGGCGAAAAACGCATTGATGCGGCAGTGGCCATCGCCTTCAAGGATTCGATGCGCGATGTATCCGACGCCACCACGGGCGATGTATTCCTGAACCTCGAATCGGTGGACTTCATCGATTCTAGTGGCCTGGGCGCGATCGTCGCTGCGATGAAACAGCTGGGCCCCGACCGCCGGTTGCACCTGGCGGCGCTGACCCCGGCGGTGGAAAAGGTCTTTCGGTTGACACGGATGGACAGTGTTTTCGACATCCACCCGACAATCGATGCGGCGCTGGCAGATCATGGCGGGTGAAACGATGGCCGACACGGCATTGCAACCGCCCGCAACACCGTATGACAGCGGCGCGTTCATCATCAACTTTCACGCCACGCCGCTGAAAGTGCGCGACGCGCTGGAAACGCTGATCGACTACCTTGGGCCGCTCAACCTGTTGCAAGAACATCTGGACACGATCGAGATCGTGCTGGCCGAAACCCTGAACAATGTGACCGAACACGCTTATGACGGCGATGGCGGGCCGATCTACATGCGGGCCATCGTGGTCGACGGCACGTTGTCGGTGGTGATCCGCGACCGGGGCAAGCCGCTGCCGCCCAGCCTGATCCTGGCCGACGACCCCGACGGGTTCGACCCCGAATCCCTGCCCGAAGGCGGATTTGGCTGGCACCTGATCCGAAACCTTGCCAGCGAGCTGACGCATAATCGCCTGGCCAGATGGAACGAACTCAGAGTGGTGTTTTCACTCGTTTAGGTCGCAGGCCCAGCGCGGCGCCTTTGAATCGCCCTATTCCCTTCTGAAAAGGGTCAAAATCGGCGAGCATAAAGATGCTGTAGCTGCAATAAGCTTCCCTCGGCGCCGCGTGTTAACAGCCCCCACCCAGTGCGCGGCGTCGAGGTACCTTCCCCCCTGACATTCCGATGGTCATTGCAATTGGCTTTCTGCCGGTCCCGGCCTAATGTGCGCTTCGGAACGGACAGGAGACAGCCAATCATGCGTGATTTTCACTCACCCGGCCGCTCGCCGGTGCTGGCAAGCAATGGTATTTGCGCCACGTCGCACCCGCTTGCCGCCAAAACCGCGATCGACATTCTGAACCAGGGCGGCAACGCGATGGATGCGGCGATTGCGGGGGCGGTTCTTTTGGGCATCGCCGAGCCGCAGATGACGGGCATCGGCGGCGATTGTTTCGTGCTGTACCAGCGCCCCGGCGAAACGACGGTGCGCGCCCTGAACGGGTCGGGCCGCGCGCCTGCCGCGGCCAGCGCCGACGCCTTGCGCGACCGCGGTTTGGAAACCGTGCCGCTGAACGGCCCCGAGGCCGTGACGATCCCGACGGCGATGGCCGCCTTTGCCCATCTTTCGGAAACCGAGGGCAAGCTGGGCCTCGACACGCTGCTGGCGCCCACGATCCGCTATGCCGACGAGGGCATCCCGGTCGCCCCGCGCGTGGCATTTGACTGGCCCACGGCAGCCAAATGCCTGAACCCGACGGGCCAAAAGCATTACCTTGTGAACGGGCAAAACCCGACGCCCGGCCAGATCTTTCGCGCGCCCGGCCAGGCCGAGGTTCTGCGCCGCGTCGCAAAGGACGGGATCAAGGCCTTTTACGAGGGTGAGGTCGCCGAAGACATGGTCGCCGCTCTGCGCGCGCTGGGTGGTGTGCACGAACTGTCGGATTTCGCCGCCGCCGCCCCGATCGACAGCACACCGATCAGCGGCACCTACAAAGACGCCGAACTGGTCGAACATCCGCCAAACGGTCAGGGCGCCACGGCGATTTTGATGCTGAACATCCTGGCCCAATTCGACATCGCGTCGATGGACCCGCTGGGCACCCAGCGCGCCCATCTCGAGGCCGAGGCCGCCAAGCTGGCCTATGACGCGCGCAACCGCTTTATCGCCGATCCCGATCACACCAGCCGACTGGATCACATGCTGTCGATGGACACGGCGAAAAAGCTGGCTGCCCTGATCGACCCGAAGAAGGCGATGGTCGCCGCGGCACCCCTGTCGGAAGCGGTGCACAAGGACACCATTTACATCACCGTGGTCGACCGCGATCGCATGGCTGTCAGCCTGATCTATTCGATCTTCCACGGCTTCGGCTCGGGCATCGCGTCCGAGAAATTTGGCATCCTGTTCCAGAATCGCGGCGCCGGTTTCACCCTGCGAAAGGGCCACCCGAACGAGTTGGCCGGGGGCAAGCGCCCGATGCACACGATCATCCCGGCCATGCTGCGCCGGGGCGGCACCCTGATGCCGTTCGGTGTGATGGGCGGCGCGTATCAGCCCAACGGGCATGCGCGGGTGGTGTCCAACATCGTCGATTTCGGCATGGACCCGCAGGCCGCCATCGATGCGCCGCGCGCGTTTTCCGACAACGGCACCATGCAGGTCGAGCGTGGCTATAGCGACAAGGTGCGCGCCGAGCTGGCCGATATGGGCCACACGGTCGAAATCCCCAAAGGACCGATTGGTGGCGGTCAGGCCATCCTGATCCGCGAGGATGGCGTGCTGGAGGGCGGATCGGATCCGCGCAAAGACGGTATCGCGCTGGGATATTGACCCCGGCCAAACCCGGAAAAGGCCCGCAGACGCTGCGGGCCTTTTTCGTTCACTCACCCAGTTTTGCGTGCACCTCGTCCAGGTCGATCTCGGCCACCGGCATCTTGTTCGACGGGTCGTCGAAATCGTATTTGAACAGCTCGAAATCGCGGTGGTAGATTTCTTTCATCAGGTGCATCGACAGGTCGTCGAAATAGTCTTCGACCGGGTGCGCACGCTTGGGCCCGTGGCCTTCGGATTCGTTGAAGCGCGGAATTTTCTTCAGGTCGACCTTTTTCGGCGTCTTGATCGCCTTCAGCACCTGGCCCATCCCATCGTTGAACTGCTCGGTCCAGAATATCTTGTCGTAGGTGCCACCGTTCAGGATGAAGGTGCTGACATGGCCCGACATGGCAGACCAGTGGATGTCGGGCTCCATCGGGCGGCGCCAGCGGATCGTATCGCGGGCGAACAGCAGAAAGCGGCGGAACGACTTGATCTGGTCAAACTCGAACCCGTCCTCGGGCTTGCCCACCTCAATCCCGTATTTCTGGATCAACAGCGGCACCAGGTTGCCGCGATACCGTTTGCCGTTGCGCTGGATGCCACAGATCTTGTCGAAGAACGACGACAGGATGCGCGTGTACGGGTTGCGCACGCAGGTGAACGCGTAAGAGGCGTGCGCCTTTACGTTCGCTTCGATCTTGGGCTGGCTTTCCTCGATCGCCCACTTGTGCAGGCCACCCGTGGCGTCGTGAATGTCGCCATCAAAAAACTTACCATGATCCGAGTAAAACATGATCTGCCCGATGGTCGAGCAGGCACATTTCGGGACGACGCGATAAACGACGCTTTCGCTTTCGGTCATCCAGGTTCCGGGGAAACCCATCTTGCCTAATCAGCCTCCATGCCGAAGCGCCTTGTGATGCGACGCGTTCACGACAAAACGAAAAAACCAAATTTCGCCTGTTTATTCAATGCGGGTTCATCTTTATCTATATACCGTACACCCGTAAACAGAGGCTTTAAGGCATTCGAATGGCAAAAATCGCATTCATACTGCTTTGCCATAAAGAGCCCGAAGCCATCATCAAGCAGGCCGAGCGCCTGACCGCCGCGGGTGATTACATGTCGATCCATTTCGACGCCCGCGCCAGCGCCGCCGATTATCAAAAGATCCGCGAGGCGTTGAACGACAATCCCAATGTCGTGTTCTCGAAAAAGCGCATCAAGTGCGGCTGGGGCGAGTGGAGCCTTGTGCAAGCCACGCTGCACGCGGTCGAAACCGCCATCGACGCGTTTCCGCGCGCCACGCATTTCTACATGCTGTCCGGCGATTGCATGGCCATCAAGACGGCCGAATACACCCATGAATACCTGGATCGCGAAGATTGCGACTACATCGAAAGCCACGATTACTTTGAAAGCGACTGGATCAAGACCGGCTGGAAGGAAGAGCGGCTGATCTATCGCCACTGGTTCAACGAGCGCACGCAGAAACGGCGGTTTTACTGGATGTACGAGGCGCAGAAACGCCTGGGGCTGCGCCGTGACATCCCGCACGATCTGCAGGTGATGATCGGCAGCCAGTGGTGGTGCCTGCGCCGCCGCACGATCGAGTGGATCCTGGATTTCACCCGCAAGCGCCGCGATGTCATGCGCTTTTTCCGCACCACCTGGATTCCGGACGAGACATTCTTTCAAACGCTGGTGCGTCACCTGGTGCCGGAAAACGAAATCCGGTCACGCACACTGACATTCCTGATGTTCACCGATTATGGCATGCCGGTTGTGTTCTATAACGATCACTACGACATGCTGCTTAGCCAGGATTTCCTGTTCGCGCGCAAGATCAGCCCCGAAGCGACCGAGCTGCGTGCGCGCTTGGGCGCGCTTTATGCGTCCGAGGACGTGGAATTCAAGATATCGAACGAGGGGCGCAGCCTTTACAAGTTCCTGTCGGGCCGCGGACGCATCGGCCGTCGCTTTGCCACACGGTTCTGGGAAACGGAATCGACCCTGGGCCGCGAGCGTGAATTGATGATCATCGTGTGCAAGAAGTGGCACGTGGCCAAGCGTTTGCTGGAACGCATCCGCCAGGTCACCAATATTCCGGCCATCGAATACCTGTTCAACGAAGAAAACACCGATCTGCCCGATCTGGGGGGTATCCAATCGACCCTGGGCAAGCGCACCCGCCACCGGCGCGCGCTGATGCGGATGCTGTTCGACTATTTCGACAGCGACCGCCTGATCGTCTGCATGGACCCGAACAACATCGACCTGCTGCATGATTTCTGCGGCGACCGCTCGACCACCAAGCTGCTAGAGGTGCAGTGCCACTTTACCGACGAATACCTGATCGGCCACGCCATGCGCGTGGGCCTTGCGGGCGAGCAGACGCCGCGCGACACGATGGAGCGTCTGTTGCCCACGATCCGGCAGGACATCACGTTCGAAACCGACCGTATCCGCGATGCCGAGTTCGAAAACCACCTGCGCATCCGCGAGCTTGCCAGCGTCGAGGATAACACCGACCCGATCGCCCAATTCCTGTCGATCACGCCGGAAAAAGCGCGCGAGATCGCAGAAACCGACCACCTATTTGCAGACTGAGGTGCCGCATGGCCTATGCCTATGACGATCAGAATATCTTTGCCAAGATCCTGCGCGGCGAGATTCCGAACAACACCGTGCTGGAAACGCCGCACAGCCTGGCGTTTCACGACATCGCCCCGCAGGCGCCGGTGCATGTGCTGGTGATCCCCAAGGGCGCATATGTGAATTACGATCACTTCGCGGCCGAGGCGTCGGATGCGGAAATCGCGGATTACACCCGCGCCATCGGCGAGGTCTGCAAGATGGTCGAGGTGGCGCCAGGCAATGACGGCGGCGGCTATCGCCTGATCTCGAACGCGGGCGAGGCTGGCGTGCAAGAGGTGCCGCACCTGCATGTCCACGTTCTGGGTGGTCGCGTGCTGGGGCGGATGCTCAAGAAATTCGACGATTAACTGCCGCGATAGGTCGAATAGCCATAGGCCGACAGCAGCAGCGGCACGTGGTAATGCGCATCCGCTTCCGCCATCCCGAACCGTATCGGCACCACGTCCAGAAACAGGGGCTCGTCGCCTGCCTGCCCGTGACGGCGCAGGTAATCGCCCGCGTGAAACAGCAGCTCATACGCGCCAATGGCAAAGCTTTCGGTTGGCAGGATCGGGCTGTCAGTGCGGCCATCGCTGTTTGTCACCGTCTCGGCCAGTTTTTCGCGGACATCGCCGTTCAGGCGAAAAAGCTCGATCTTGATGCCTTCACCCGGCACGCCGCGGGCGGTGTCCAGCACATGGGTCGTCAGGTATCCGTCGGCCATGAAACGCTCCTTTTTTCAGCCAAGGTAGCGAAAGGGCGGCATTTGCACAGGCAAAAAGGAAATCCGGCCGCCTTGTAAAGTGTTTCAAGTTTTTTTTGAAAGTGGGCCGGGGGGCGTCTGCCTTACAAGTCGTTCAATTGTAAAGGAGTCTGCGATGATGCGCTATCCGCGCAACATGATCGGTTACGGGGCACATCCGCCGCATCCGCAATGGCCCGGCGACGCCAAGATCGCCGTGCAATTCGTGCTGAATTATGAAGAGGGCGGCGAGAATTCCGTGCTGCACGGCGATGCGGCATCCGAGGCGTTTCTAAGCGACATCGCGGGCGCCGCACCCTGGCCCGGAATGCGGCACTGGAACATGGAATCGATCTACGAATACGGCGCCCGTGCCGGGTTCTGGCGGCTGCACCGGCTGTTCACCGGGGCCGATATTCCGGTGACGATCTATGGCGTAGCGACCGCCCTGGCGCGCAGCCCCGAGCAGGTCGAGGCGATGAAAGACGCGGGATGGGAGATTGCGTCGCACGGGCTGAAATGGGTTGAACATCGCGACATGCCGGAAGAGCAAGAGCGCGCCCAGATCGCCGAGGCCATCCGCCTGCATACCGAGGTCGTGGGCGAACGCCCGCTGGGCTGGTATACCGGGCGCTGCAGCGAAAACACCGTGCGTCTTGTCGCCCAAGAGGGCGGGTTCGCCTATGTCAGCGATACCTACGATGACGATCTGCCCTATTGGCTTGAGGTGGGTGACCGCGATCAGCTGATAATCCCCTACACGCTGGAAGCCAACGACATGCGGTTCGCAACGGCACCCGGGTATATCACGGGCGAGCAGTTCTTTCAGTATCTGCGCGATGCTTTCGACGTGCTTTATGCCGAGGGGCAGGCGGGCGCGCCCAAGATGATGAGCGTCGGGCTGCATTGCCGCCTGATCGGTCGGCCGGGCAAGCTGGCCGGGCTGAAGCGGTTCATCGACTATATCCAAGGCTACGATGGCGTCTGGTGCCCACGCCGGATCGACATCGCGCGCCATTGGGCCGAAACCCATCCGCATACCCGCCGCGACCGGCCCAGCCAGATGGATCGGGCTGCGTTTGTCGCGCGCTTTGGCAGGGTGTTCGAACACTCGCCCTGGATCGCCGAGCGCGCGCATGACCTGGAGTTGGGCCCTGCGCATGACACGCCCGCCGGGCTGCACAACGCCTTGGCGCGCATGTTCCGCAGCGCCACCCGTGACGAGCGTTTGGGCGTTCTGCGCGCGCATCCCGATCTGGCCGGAAAGCTGGCCGCGGCCAAGCGCCTGACCGCTGAATCCACCGCCGAGCAGGCCAGCGCGGGGCTTGACGCGCTGACAGATGACGAGCGCGCGCGCTTTACCGCGCTGAACAGCGCCTATGTGGAAAAGCACGGCTTTCCCTTCATCATCGCTGTGCGCGACCACGACAAGGCGGGCGTCCTCGCCGCCTTTGAACAGCGCCTCGCCAACGACACCGAAACCGAGTTCGCCACCGCCTGCGCCCAGGTCGAGCGGATCGCCCGCCTGCGGTTGGAGGATATGCTATGACCTCTTACGCCTTTCCGCCGGGCGGCCTGCCGGGGCAGAACCAGAACCCCGAAGGCACCGCCATCTTTACCGAGGCCTATGCCGTTCTGCCCGCCATCACGCAGCGCGATATCGTCACCTCGTTCCTGCCCGATTGGCTGTCGGCCAAGGTTTGGATCCTGGCCCGCCCGCTGTCGGGTTTTGCAGAAACCTTCGCGCAATATGCGGTCGAATTGGCCCCGGGCGGTGGCAGCGCTGCGCCCGAACCCGACCGCGCGGCGCAGGCGGCGCTGTTCGTGGCGTTCGGCACCCTGCGCCTGTCCATCGGCGGCGCGCGCGAGGATCTGGAGGCCGGGCATTTCGCCTATATCCCCGCAGGCGTTCATTGGGAGATCTGGAACACCTCGGACAGGCCGGCGGGCTTTCACTGGATCCGCAAGCAGCACGAACGGATCGACACGCTGAACCCGGTCGAGGCCTTCATCCTGCACGAAACCGATGTGCCCAAGGCCGCGATGCCGGGCGCCGAAGGGATCTGGGAAACCCAGCGTTTTTTCGACCCGTTCGACATGCGGTTCGATTTTCACATCAATATCGTGAATTTCGCCCCCGGCGGGCGCATTCCCTTTGCCGAAACCCATGTGATGGAGCACGGGCTTTACGTGCTGCAGGGCACCGCCCGCTATCTTTTGAACAAGGACTGGGTCGAGGTGGGGCCGGGCGATTTCATGTGGCTGCGCGCCTTTTGCCCGCAGGCCTGCATCGCGACCGGCGATCAGCCGTTTCGCTATCTTCTGTACAAAGACGTAAACCGCCACCCCAAGCTGTCTCTGTAGCCGCCCATGACCACGATCCGCACCCAGCCCCTGACCGCCGATGCCTTTGCGCCCTTTGGCGACGTATTGCAGGCCACGGGCCAGCCGGATCGCATCATCAATGCCGGGTTTTGCGGGCGCTGGCACGACCGGGCGCACCTGGATTTCGGGCCGGACGGGCGCGCGGGTATCAGCATTTTCGACGCGCAACCGCGCCCGCTGCCCTATACCTGCGACCTGCTGGAGCGTCACCCCGAGGGCAGCCAGGCCTTTATCCCCATGCATCAGAACGAATGGCTGGTGATCGTCGCCCCTGATGCCGGTGGCGCGCCCGGGCGGCCCCTGGCCTTTCTGGCCGGGCCGGGGCAGGGCGTGAACCTGCATCGCGGCACCTGGCACGGCGTGCTGACGCCTTTGCACGCGCCCGGCCTGTTCGCGGTGATCGACCGCATCGGCGACACGCCCAACCTGCAAGAATTCAAGCTCGACCCGCCCATCGTGGTCGACCGTTAAAGCCCCGCCAAAACAAGGGGCGCCCCAACAAGGAGAGATCGGGACAATGGCAGACACATCACTGGGCACGGCGGAACAGCTCCGCGATCCCAACTATACACCCGCGCTGACCCATGCGGTGCCCCTGGGCATCCAGCACGTTCTGGCGATGTTCGTATCGAACGTGACGCCCGCGATCATCGTGGCGGGGGCGGCGGGGTTCGGCTTTGGCTCGAACAGCCCGGATTTTCCGAACATGATCTACATGATCCAGATGTCGATGCTGTTTGCCGGTATCGCCACGCTGTTCCAATC
>JAASTF010000068.1 GCA_021767525.1 Paracoccaceae bacterium | reverse complement strand
CCGTCGATCACCCGGTGAAAGGCCACGTTGTCGTATTTGCCCGCGCGGGCCAGCTCTTTCATCCGTTCGGTGTGCTTGGGCGCCACGTCGGGCAGCAGCTGAATCGTGACGGTGCCGCCTTTCAGCTCCATCAGGATGGTGTTTTCGGGGTCGGTGATCTCGGCCATCGGGCCCTCCTTCTGCGATGTTTGCGCAAACCTAGGCGTGGCCGCGCCGAAAGCCAAGCGCAGAGGTTGACGCATGGGCGGCATCGCGCCATGAGACAGCGCAGACAGCCGACGGAGTGGATAAGCGATGGCCTGGAAAACGCTGGACGATATGGACCTGAACGGCAAGCGCGTGCTGGTTCGCGTGGATATCAACGTGCCCGTGGAAAACGGCCGCGTGACCGACGCCACCCGGATCGCGCGGATCGTGCCCACGGTCAATGACATCCTGGCCAAGGGCGGCCACCCGATGCTGATCGCGCATTTCGGCCGGCCCAAGGGCAAGGTCGTTCTGGACATGACCTTGCGCGTCTGCGTGCCGGTTCTCGAGGAAAAGCTGGGCCGCAAGGTGCGGTTCGTCGAAACCCTGGACGCTGCGGAAAACCTGACCGAAGAGGCGCGCTCGGCCGACGTGCTGCTACTGGAAAACATCCGGTTCCATCCGGGCGAAGAGGCCAACGACCCCGAATTCGCGGCGCGGCTTGCGGCCCTGGGCGATGTCTATTGCAACGATGCGTTTTCCGCCTCGCACCGGGCGCACGCCTCGACCGAGGGGCTGGCGCGGCTGTTGCCCAGCTGCGCGGGCCGCCTGATGCAGGCCGAGCTTGAGGCGCTGGAGGCGGCACTGGGCCGACCGGCCCGCCCCGTGATGGCCGTGGTGGGCGGCGCCAAGGTTTCGACCAAGCTGGAACTGCTGGGCAACCTGGTCGAAAAGGTCGACAGCCTGGTGATCGGCGGCGGCATGGCCAACACGTTTCTGGCCGCGCAAGGCATCGACGTGGGCAAGTCGCTGTGCGAGCACGAGATGGCCGACACCGCGCGCGAGATCATCGCCAAGGCGCAGGCAACGGGCTGCGAGATCATCCTGCCGACCGACGTGGTGATTGCCCGCGAGTTCAAGGAAGGCGCCGATAACGAAACCGTGCCCGCCACGGAATGCCCCGAGGATGCGATGATCCTGGATGCCGGCCCGCAATCGGTGGCGCGCATCGTCACCGCGCTGGAAACGGCCAAGACGCTGATCTGGAACGGCCCGCTGGGTGCCTTTGAAATCGCGCCGTTCGATACCGCGACCAACGCCGCGGCGTCACGCGCCGCCGAGTTGAGCGCAGAGGGCACACTGGTGTCGGTCGCAGGCGGGGGCGATACGGTCGCGGCCCTGAACAAGGCCGGTGCCGCCGATCGCTTTACCTATATCTCGACCGCGGGCGGCGCCTTCCTGGAATGGATGGAAGGCAAGTTGCTGCCGGGTGTCGCCGCGCTCGACATGGCAGCCTGAGGGTGGGCTGGGCGCTTGTCACCGGCGCGTCGGGCGGCATCGGGGCAGCGCTGGCACGGCAGGCCGCGCAGGCCGGTCATGATGTGATCCTGACCGCGCGCCGCGCCGAAAGCCTGCAGGACCTGGCCACCGAAATCCACCGAATGGGGCGCGAGGTTCTGCTTTTGCCCGCGGACCTGTCGCAGCACGGGGCCGCCGAAACCCTGTGGACCCAGGCCAGCCATGATCGTGACATCGATGTGCTGGTCAACAATGCAGGGCTGGGCGGCAACGCGGTCTTTGCGGACCCGGCCGGCTGGGGCAAGGAAGAGGCGATGATGGCCGTCAACATCGTCGCCGCGACCACGTTGATGAAAGCCGCGTTGGTGCACATGGCCGAAAACGGGCGGGGCCGCATCCTGAACGTGGGCTCGACCGGCGGGTTCATGCCCGGACCGGGCCAGGCCGTCTATCATGCCAGCAAGGCCTATCTTCTGTTCCTGTCCGAGGCCGCGGCACAGGAAAACGCGGTCTCCGGCGTCACCATCACCGCGCTGTGCCCGGGCCCGGTGCGCACCGGCTTTTTCGACGCGGCCGGGATCAAGGGCGCTCGACTGCTGAAAATGGTGCCTGTCCTGACGCCCGAGGCCACGGCGCGGGCGGGCTGGCGCGGGATGCAGGCGGGCCGGCGCGTCGTCGTGCCGGGCCTTGTGAACAAGCTGCTGGCCTTCAGCCCTCGGCTGTTGCCACGCCGCCTGGTCGCCGCCATCGCCGGTTTTGCCTGGCGCTGAGGCAGCCGCCCCCGGGCAGGCCTTCGTTAGCGCCACCAGAATTGCAAGTGCCGCGCCCCTGCCCTAGACACGGGCGCAAGAAATCAACGGAACATCAGACGGGACGGAACGACCATGAACGCAGCACAGGCTGAGCAGATCAAGAACGGCAAGGGTTTCATCGCGGCGCTTGACCAATCGGGTGGCTCGACCCCCAAGGCGCTGCGTCTTTACGGGATCGAGGAAGACGCCTATTCCAACGATGACGAGATGTTCGACCTGGTGCACCAGATGCGCACCCGCATCGCGAAGGCGCCCGCCTTCACCGGCGACAAGATCCTGGGCGCGATCCTTTTCGAAATGACGATGGACCGCGAGATGGACGGGATGCCGACACCGCAATTCATGTGGGAAAAACGCGGCGTCGTTCCGTTTCTGAAGGTCGACAAGGGTCTGGCAGACGAGCGCGATGGCGTGCAAATGATGAAACCGATGCCCGATCTGGACGCGCTGCTGTCGCGCGCGGTCAAGGCAGGCATTTTCGGCACCAAGATGCGCTCGGTCATCAACGCGGCTTCGGCTCCGGGCATCCGCGCCGTGGTGGCCCAGCAATTCGAAGTGGGCCGGCAGATCATGGCGCACGGGCTGGTGCCGATCATCGAGCCCGAGGTGACGATTTCGATCAGCGACAAGGCCGAGGCCGAGGAAATCCTGCTGAACGATATCCTGGCGCATCTCGACGCGCTGCCCGCCGATTGCCAGGTGATGCTGAAACTGACCCTGCCGGAAACCGCGAACCACTATAAGCCGCTGGTCGACCATCCGCGTGTCATGCGTGTTGTGGCGCTTTCGGGCGGCTACAGCCGGGACGAGGCGAACGACCGCCTGTCGCGCAACACGGGCATGATCGCCAGCTTCAGCCGCGCCCTGACCGAGGGGCTGAGCGCGCAGCAATCCGACGAAGACTTTAACGCCACCATCGCGGCGTCGATCGACAGCATCTACAACGCCTCGGTCGCGGGTTGATCGCCCGGGCGCGGCCGGTCAGCCCCGGTCGCGCACCACGCGGTCGCGATACGCGGTTCCCACCACGTGGTCGGCCGCATCCAGGAATTGCGTGATAAGGCGTGGCCGTCCCAGGCTGCGCCGCCAGGCCACGCCCACGGTGCGTGTCAGACTGCTGCGGAATGGCACAGCCACCACATCGCCGTCGTCATCGGGCAGCTCCGACCGCAGGTAGAGCGCGGGCAACAAGGTGGCGCCCATGTTCATGGCCACCATCTGCCGCAACGCATCCAGGCTGGTGCCCTCGTATTCCCCCACAAGGCGCGCCTCGGCGTCCCGGCACAGGGCTGCGATCTGCCCGTGCAAGGCAAAGGCGGGCCCAAGCGACAGCATGTCAAGCCCCGCCAGGTCGCCCGTGGTGACATGGGTGCGCGCGGCCAGGGGATGATCGCGTGCCACCGCCAGCATCAACGGCTCGCGATAAAGCCGCCGCTGCGCAAGATCCGCCGCCACGAGTGGCAATTGCGTGACCACCAGATCGCACCGCCCGGCCAACAGATCTTCGATCATGTCGCGCGGCGGGCCGTCGCGCGCCATCAGCTTGATACCCGGGTGTGTTTCGTGCAGGCGGCGCAGCACGGCGGGCAGCATGTAGGGGCCGATGGTCGGCGTGGCGCCCAGCCGCAAGGTGCCGGCCACGCCGCTGTTCAGCGTTTGCGCCAGCGCCACCATTTCAGACGCACCGTTCAGGATGCCGCGCGCATGCGGCAGCATCTCGCGTCCGGCCGGCGTCAGGGTTATGCCGCCCCGGCGCCGCTCGACCAGGCGGTGGCCCAGCCGGCTTTCCAGCGCGGCGATCTGCTGGCTGAGCGAGGGCTGGCTGATCCCCATCCTTTCGGCGGCACGGCGATACTGCCCGGCCTCGGCCAGCGCCACGAAATAGCGCAGCTGGCGCATCGACGGCATATCATCGGTCGGCTTCATGTATAGGAAAATCCTATGGATAAACTTGGTCGCTTTGTCTGAATATTTGGCTGCATCCTTCCCATATCAAGCGCATCGACACATCATGGGAGGACCGGGAATGAAGCAGACAGTTCTGGATCGCGTCGCAAGCCTTTCGGCACGGGTGACCGCGCTGCAATCGCGCAAAGCACGGTTGGAGGGCGAAATCGCCGCAGAAGAGACGCGCCCCGCGCCCGATACGCTGCGGTTGCGGCAGCTGAAAGCGCGCAAGTTGCAGATCCGCGATCAACTGGCGCATTACGAAGGCGTCATGCGCACGCTCAAGCCGCTGGCTGGGCATGTGGCCGCGCGGCAAGGCGGGTTGACATGATCGACCCCGCCGATTTCGCCCGCGCCACGCGGTTTTTCCAAAGCCGGCAGATCGACGAGCTGGCCGAGGCACTGACCGAGGACGAGCCGCCTCGGGCGCGGCCGCTCAGCCCGCCGCCGCGCCACGGGCTTGGGCTGCGCGTCATCGAAGGCGGTCGGGCCTAGCCAAGGCGCGCCAGGATGCCGGGCACATCCACCCCCGAGATGGCGCCCGGCACATGGCCGCGCTGCCCGGCCAGCCGCGTGGCGATAAAGCCTTCGGCCACCGGCACGCAGTCCAACTCCAACAGGTAGGCCGCGGCCAGCAGGTTGGCCGCGCTTTCCGCGAACCAGCGCGCCTCGCCCTCGGGCGGCAAGGCTGGCCAACGGTCTGTGTGCGCCTTCAGCGCGGCGTCGTACGATCCATCGCGCCCGATCACCGATTTCAGCCGCGCCATCAACGCCTCGGCCGCCAGTGGCTCTTTGACCAAGGTGCGCAGGATATCCAGGCAGATCACGTTGCCGGACCCTTCCCAGATGCCGTTGAGCGGCGCCTCGCGGTACAGCATCGGCATCGGCGTTTCCTCGATATATCCCATGCCGCCCAGGCACTCCATCGCCTCGACGATCATCACCGGCGCGCGCTTGTTCGAGATGAACTTGGCCAGTGCCACGCTGATCCTTGCAAAGGCACGATCCTCGGGCGCCTGTCCGTCAAAGGCACGGGCCGCGCCGAACCCAAGGGCGGTCGCAGCCTCGACCTCAAGCGCAAGGTCGGCGATCACGCTGCGCATAAGCGGCTGGTCGATCAGCCGGCGCTGGAACGCCGCACGGCCAGACACCCACCAATGCGCCTCGTCCAGGGCGGCGCGCATCAGGCCGGCAGGGGCCATCGCGGTATCGAGCCGCGTGTGATGCACCATTTCGATGATGGTTTTCACGCCCTGCCCCTCGTCGCCCAGCCGATAGGCGATGGCATCGTGATACTCGATCTCGGACGAGGCATTGGCGCGGTTGCCCAGCTTGTCCTTCAGCCGCATCAGGTGCATCGTGTTGCGCCCGTCCTCAAGCCAGCGGGGCACAAGGAAACAGGTCAGCCCGCCGGGCGCCTGGGCCAGCGTGAGGAAACCGTCGCACATCGGCGCCGAGCAGAACCATTTGTGCCCCCGCAGCGTGTAGTGATCGCCCCGCGGCGTGGCGATGGTGGAATTGGCCCGCACGTCCGAGCCGCCCTGCTTTTCGGTCATCGCCATGCCCATGGTCGCCGCGCGTTTCCGCGCCACGGGGGCAATCGACGGATCGTAGGCGCGCGCTGTCAGCTTTGGCACCCAAAGCTTTGCCAGGTCAGGATTTTCCCGCAAGGCCGGGACGGCTGCATAGGTCATGGTCAGCGGGCAGGAGATGCCCGGCTCCAATTGCGCCATGTAGTAAACCAGGGCCGCGTGGGTGGCGTGACCGCCCGCGCCGCCTTCCCACGGGCCGGCGGCGTAGCCCAGTGTCATGCCCAGTTCCATGATCGCGTGATAGCCGGGGTGAAACTCCACCTCGTCGCGGCGCCGGCCCGAGCGGTCGAACAGGTGCAGGCGCGGCGCGTCGCGGCGCGCATTTTCGGCATGATCGCGCATCTCGGCCCGGCCCATCGCCTGCCCCGCCCGCGCCAGCGCGCCCGTATCGGCCCCGGCCCAGTGGGCAGCGGCGCGCAACGCGGTGTCGGCGGCCCAAAGATCGCGGTCGTCGCGGGGAACGGGCTGGTTCGAGACCTCGTGGGTGGCAAGCTGGCTGTGTGGTGCGGATGTCATGGCGGCTCCTCCTGCGGGGAAGGATGCCAGCGGCCTGCCCGCTCTTCCAGCTTTACGCGGCGTTCGGGCGACAAACCGCCGGAATTCCCAAGAAATCTTCATTTCTGGGATTCACAGATCCAACCGGATGTGCCATTGTTATGTAAAAGAGCCCGACAGAGGCGCGATCAGAGGCAGAAACGGCAGCAATCATGGCACGGCGCAAGACCCCGGCCCTTGGCATCCTGGCATTTTTCGCGGTGGCGTTCTCGATGGGCGCCTATTTCACCTTTGCCGCCGTGCAAGGCGATTACGGCCTGTTCCGCCGCGCCGAAATTCAGGCAGACAGCGCCACCCTACAGGCCGAGCTTGACCGGCTTGAAGCGCAGGTTGCCCGGATGGAAAACCTGACCCGCCGCCTGTCGGACGATTACCTGGATATCGACCTGCTGGATCAGCAGGCGCGCGACGTTCTGGGCCTGCTGCGCCCGGACGAGATCGTGATCCGCTGATTCCTCCTTTCACGACATCGTCTGCCCGAAGCGCCGCCTACGGCCAATGTCACCCATATGAATTTCCTCTCGCATGGGAAAGTGGAATGCTGTATGCAATAGTTTAACGCTAAACTATTGTCATTCGCGAAGGGAGGCGCAGCATGGCTGCCAGGAAAACCCAAGCCAAGCCGAATGTCTCGGCCGACGAGCTGAAACAATATTACCGTGACATGCTGCTGATCCGGCGATTCGAAGAAAAGGCCGGCCAGCTTTACGGCATGGGCCTGATAGGCGGTTTCTGCCACCTTTACATCGGGCAAGAGGCGGTTGTCGTGGGCCTTGAGGCCGCGGCCGAGGAAGGCGACAAGCGCATCACCACCTATCGCGATCACGGCCATATGCTGGCCTGCGGGATGGATCCCAAGGGTGTCATGGCCGAGCTGACCGGCCGCGAAGGCGGCTATTCCAAGGGCAAGGGCGGCTCGATGCACATGTTCAGCCGCGACAAGCATTTCTATGGCGGCCACGGCATCGTGGGCGCCAACGTGCCGTTGGGCGCCGGCCTGGCCTTTGCCGACAAGTACCTGGAAAACGGGCGGGTCACCTTCACCTATTTCGGGGATGGCGCGGCGAACCAAGGACAGGTCTACGAAACCTTCAACATGGCCGCCCTGTGGAACCTGCCTGTGATCTTCGTGATCGAGAACAACCAGTATGCCATGGGCACGTCGCAGAAACGCTCGACCTCGACCCCGGAAATTCACACCCGCGGCGAGGCGTTCGGCATCCCCGGTGAATCCGTTGACGGGATGGACGTGCTGGCCGTGCGGGACGCGGGCAAAAAGGCGGTCGAGCACTGCCGCAGCGGCAAAGGCCCCTATATCCTTGAAATCAAGACCTATCGCTATCGCGGCCACTCGATGTCGGACCCAGCGAAATACCGGACCCGCGAAGAGGTGCAGAAAATCCGCGAGGAAAAGGACGCCATCGAACACGTGCGCGACCTGTTGTTGCAAGGCAAGCACGCGACCGAGGATGACCTGAAGGCGATTGACAAAGAGATCAAGCAGATCGTCAACGAAAGCGCCGATTTCGCCAAGGAAAGCCCCGAGCCCGCGCTGGACGAGCTGTGGACCGACATCTACGCCGACGTGGCGCCGCAGAACGCCTGACGGGAGGAGACAAGACAATGGCAACCGAAATTCTGATGCCCGCCCTCTCGCCCACGATGGAAGAAGGCACGCTGGCCAAGTGGCTGGTCAAGGAAGGCGACGAGGTCAAGGCCGGCGACATCCTGGCCGAGATCGAAACCGACAAGGCCACGATGGAGTTCGAGGCGGTCGACGAAGGCACGATCGGCAAGATCCTGATCGAGGAAGGCACCGAGGGCGTGAAGGTGAACACCGCCATCGCCATGCTGCTGGACGAGGGCGAAAGCGCCGATGACCTGCCTGAACCATCCGCCGCGCCCAAGGCGTCGTCCGACGACAGCGAGGATGCGGAAAAGTCGGCACCGGCCAAGGCCAAAAGCGCGGCCCCCGCCGAGGACGCCCCGCAGCCCGACCGCAGCCCCGACTGGCCCGAAGGCACCGAGCTGCGCCAGCAAACCGTGCGCGAGGCATTGCGCGACGCCATGGCCGAGGAGATGCGCAACGACAGCACCGTTTTCGTCATGGGCGAAGAGGTGGCCGAGTACCAGGGCGCCTACAAGATCACCCAAGGGCTGCTGGATGAATTCGGCGCCAAGCGCGTGATCGATACGCCCATCACCGAGCATGGCTTTGCCGGGATCGGGGTTGGCGCCTCGTGGGGTGGCTTGCGCCCGATCGTCGAGTTCATGACCTGGAACTTCGCGATGCAAGCCATTGACCAGATCATCAATTCCGCGGCCAAGACGCTGTACATGTCGGGCGGCCAGATGGGCAGCCCCATCGTGTTCCGTGGCCCCAACGGCGCCGCGGCGCGGGTGGCGGCCCAGCACAGCCAGGATTACGCCGCATGGTATGCGCAAATCCCGGGCCTACGGGTCGTGATGCCCTATTCGGCCTCTGACGCGAAGGGCCTGCTGAAAACCGCGATCCGCGATCCGAACCCGGTGGTCTTCCTGGAAAACGAAATCCTTTACGGCAAGTCGTTCGACGTGCCGGTGATGGACGATTTCACCGTGCCCTTCGGCAAGGCCCGTGTTTGGCGCGAGGGTGGCGATGTGACCATCGTCAGCTTCGGGATCGGCATGACCTATGCGCTGGAAGCGGCCGAAAAGCTGGCCGCCGACGGGGTCGAGGCCGAAGTGATCGACCTGCGGACGCTGCGCCCCATCGATTACGACACGGTGCTGGCGAGCGTGCAGAAGACCAACCGCTGCGTGACCGTGGAAGAGGGCTGGCCTGTGGGCAGCATCGGCAACCACATCAGTTCGGTCATCATGCAGCGGGCCTTCGATTACCTGGATGCGCCGGTGGTGAACGTCACGGGCAAGGACGTACCGATGCCCTATGCGGCAAACCTGGAACGCCACGCGCTGACCTCGGTCGATGAGGTGATCGAGGCCGTGAACCAAGTGACCTATCGGTAAGGAGGACGCGCGATGCCCACGGAAATCCTGATGCCCGCCCTGTCCCCCACGATGGAGGAAGGCACGCTGGCGAAATGGCTGGTCAAGGAAGGCGATACCGTTTCGGCGGGCGACCTTCTGGCCGAGATCGAAACCGACAAGGCCACGATGGAGTTCGAGGCAGTCGACGAAGGCACCATCGGCAAGATCCTGGTGCCTGAGGGCACCGAGAACGTGAAGGTCAACAGCCCCATCGCGGTGTTGCTGGAAGAGGGCGAAAGCGCCGATGACATCGACAGCGATGCTGGTCAGGCCAAGCCCGCGCAAGAGGCCGCCCCGGCAAAAGACGAGGACACAGCCACGGCCAAGGCACCCGAGGCCGCCAGCGCGCCACCGGCCCCCAAGACCGCGGATGGCGGGCGCATCTTCGCCTCGCCCCTGGCGCGCCGTATCGCCGCCGACAAGGGGCTGGACCTTGGCCAGATCGAAGGCAGCGGCCCGCGTGGCCGTATTGTCAAGGCCGATGTCGCAAGCGCCGCGCCGGGCGCGCGCCCGGCGCAGGCCTCTGCGGGCGCAGAGGCGGCCCCGGCGGCCAGCGGCGCGGCTCCTGCCCCGGCCTCTGCGCCCGCAGGGCTGGGCACCGAGGCGGTGCTGAAGATGTACGAAGGCCGCGATTACGAAGAGGTCAAGCTGGACGGGATGCGCAAGACCATCGCCGCCCGCCTGACCGAGGCCAAGCAGACCATCCCGCATTTCTACCTGCGCCGCGATATCCAACTGGATGCGCTGCTGAAATTCCGGGGCGAGCTGAACAAGCAGCTTGAGGGCCGCGGTGTGAAGCTGTCGGTCAATGACTTCATCATCAAAGCCTGCGCGCTGGCGTTGCAGGCGGTGCCCACCGCCAACGCGGTCTGGGCGGGCGACAGGGTGTTGCAGCTGAAACCGTCGGACGTGGCGGTGGCCGTTGCGATCGAGGGCGGGCTGTTCACGCCGGTCTTGAAGGATGCCGAGGCGAAATCGCTATCGACCCTTTCGGCCGAGATGAAAGACCTGGCCGCCCGCGCCCGCGACCGCAAGCTGGCCCCGCATGAATACCAGGGCGGCACCTTCGCGGTGTCGAACCTCGGAATGTACGGGATCGATAATTTCGACGCTGTCATCAACCCGCCGCATGGCGCGATCCTGGCAGTCGGGGCCGGCGTCAAGAAACCCATCGTCGGCAAGGATGGCGAACTGACAAGCGCCACAATCATGAGCGTCACGCTCAGCGTCGATCACCGGGTGATCGACGGCGCGCTGGGGGCGGAACTGCTGCAGCAGATCGTCGAAAACCTGGAAAACCCGATGCTGATGCTGGCCTGATCGGCGCTTTGGCCCTGAATGAAACGCCCCGGCGCCCCTCGGCCCCGGGGCGTTTTTCCGTTTTTGACCTGCCGCAACACAGCCGTCGCAATCGCAAGGCATATTCGACCTGCACCATGGAAACAGGAGGTCGATCATGGACTGGAACGCCGAGTTGGAAAATGCAGGCGCGAATATGGAAACCTACCAAGGGCTGCAGCCCGCCGGGGCCGAAGGCTTTGGCGCCTTGCATGGCGCGGCCATGGCCAGTGGCGCGCTTGATACCAAGCACAAGGAACTGATGGCGCTGGCCATCGGCATTGCCAAGCAGTGCATCGGCTGCATCGCCTTTCACGTCAAGGCCGCGGTCGAGGCCGGCGCCATCCGCGACGAGATTGCCGAAACCGTCACCGTCTGCATCATGATGGGCGGTGGACCGTCCTATATCTACGGCACAAAGGCGCTGGAATGCTTCGACGCGCTGGACCTGGGTTAAACCACCAGGTTCAGGGCCAGACCGATCAGCAGCCAGACCCAGGCCAGCAACGCCAGGTAATACAGCACCGTGTCCAACACCCCGCCATGGGAATGGTCATGGTGATGGCCGCCCTCCTTGGCGCGCCAGGCCAGCCAGCCAAAGCCCAGCGTCACCGCGCCAAAGGCAAGATTCAGCCAGAATGTATAGTCGATGGCGAACCTCTCGCCCGGCTCCATCAGGCTTGCGCCGGTGGGCTCGGGCGTCAGACCGGCGAGGTCAAAGGCGTAATGCACAGCCAGCGCCGTTGCGATCAGCGCCACCAAGAAGACACCGGCGATATAAAGCGCCATTTTCCACCCGTAGTATTGCGCATGCACGCGGATCACCGGGAACACCACGAGGTCTGAAAAGATAAACGCCATGATGCCCGCTACGCTGACGCCGTTGGCGAACAGCAGGCCGGCCAGCGGAATATTCCCCATCGACCCGATAAAGGTGAAAAACGCCGCCACCGGCCCGATCACCGCGTGGCTGATGACTTGCCAGGTGGTCAGGCTTTCGCCGCCGGTACCCGGGAACAGCCAGGTGAAAAAGGCCGGCGGCACGAAGGCAGCGATGATGCCCGCGGTGGCGAAACCAACGGTCACGTCTTTCCAGACCATCTGCCATTCGCCCAGATAGCCCTGCGCCAGCTCCTGCCACGCCTTGCGCTCGCCCAGCAGGTCACTGATCGATCGCCGCTGCTCCGCCTGCCCGGCATCCAGCCGCTCGCGCACTGTGTCGATCAACTGCTGGGGGCGGGTCAGGCGCACGACCAGCCACATGACCAGTATCAGCGCCACGCCCCCAACGTATTCGGCCACCACGAAATGCCAGCTTAGGAACACCGAGATCACGATGCCCAGTTCGATCACCAGGT
>JAASTF010000386.1 GCA_021767525.1 Paracoccaceae bacterium | reverse complement strand
TCGCCCAGCTGCTGCAACTCGCCCGCCGACATCACGGCGATGCGGTCGGACATGGTCAGCGCCTCTTCCTGGTCGTGGGTGACGAAGATGAAGGTGATGCCGGTGTCGCGTTGCAGGTGTTTCAGCTCGATCTGCATGGCCTTGCGCAGCTTCAGGTCCAGCGCCGAAAGCGGCTCGTCCAGCAGCAACACCTTGGGGCGCGGCGCCAGCGCCCGGGCGAGCGCCACGCGCTGTTGTTGCCCGCCCGACAGCTGCGCGGGTTTGCGGCCCGCGAATTGCGACAGCTGCACCATTTCCAGCACCTCACCCGCACGTTTGCGCGCCTGCGCGCGGGACTGTCCCAGCATCTCCAGCCCAAAGCCCACGTTGTCGATCACCGTCTTGTGCGGAAACAGTGCGTAATCCTGGAAAACCGTGTTGATCGGCCGCTTGTGCGGCGGCAGCGCCTCGATCTCGTCGCCGTAAAGAAAAATCGCACCTTCGGTCACATCCTCGAACCCGGCGATCATGCGCAAAAGCGTGGTCTTGCCACAGCCAGAGGGGCCCAGCAGCGTGAAGAATTCGTTATCGGCAATCGACAGCGAAATCCGTTTCAGCGCGGTGAAATCGCCATAGCGTTTGACCGCGTCGCGCACGTCGATGGCTGGGGTGTCGGCTGGCAAATCGGTGTCCCTGCGGATTGGTCTTTGACGGTCAGCTTAATAAGCGGTCCAGGCGGCGGGTATAAAGGACTGCCTCAGCCAGTCTTAGCCATAGGCTAAGGCATAAGCGGGCATTATGCGCCGAGCGGCACGATATGCCGGATGTGGTGCTGCGCCTGCAGATTAAGCGGCGCGCACAATCCTTGAGCAAATTGTAAACGTGTCTAGCCACACAGGTCGTCGATCACCCGGTCCAGCATCGAATCGCAGGCGGCCAGTTGATCGCGCGTGATGTATTCGTCGGGCTTGTGGCCCTGCCCTTCCATCGAACCTGGTCCGCAAACCACAGTGGAGATGCCAAGCCCATCGAAAAACCCTGCCTCGGTGCCAAAGGCGACCTTGGTCGTCGCGGCGTCGCCCGCCCAGGCACGGGCCCGCGCCACGATGGGCGCGGCCGTATCGGTGGCCAGGCCGGGATAGGCAAAGACCGGCTTTAGCGTGATATCCGCCCCATCGTGCTGCGCGGCCAGGTCACCGGCCGCGCGATCGATCCGGGCGAGCAAATCGGCGGGCGCATCCTGCGCCAGGTGGCGAAACTCGAACAGCAATTCGGCCCGGTCGGGCACGATGTTCAGGGCTGTGCCGCCCGACATCTTGCCAACATGCAGGGTGGTAAAGGGCACGTCGTAATCCGCTTCCCGCGCGCCGTTCTTTGCCAGATCGTCCTGCATGGCGCGGAGGGCCGCCATGAAATCCGCCGCCACATGCAGCGCATTGGTAAAGCGCGGCGCCAGCGCCGAATGCCCTGCCTGCCCGGTGCAGATCGCGCGCAGCGCCTGCTTGCCCTTGTGGCCCGTGGCCACCTGCATCTGCGTCGGCTCGCCCACCAGCGCGGCGCGGGCGGTGCGCATCTCGTCCGGCAGGTGGTCGATCATGTGGCCCATGCCGATGCACCCGACCTCTTCATCATAGGAAATCGACAGATGCAGCGGCGCGGTCAGCGGACGGGATGCCGCCCGGCTGGCCGCCGACAGCATTGCCGCCAGATACCCCTTCATATCCGTGGTGCCGCGCCCGTATAGCCGCGCACCCTCGTCGGTCAGGCGAAAAGGGTCGCGCGTCCAATCCTGCCCCTCGACCGGCACGACATCGGTGTGGGCCGACAGGATCACACCCGCGCCGCCTGGCCCGAGACTGGCGAAAAGCCCGGCTTTTTGCCCACAAGGAGACGGCACCCGCGTCACCCGCGCGCCAAGCATTTGCAGGTGGGTTTCGATGAAATCGACCATCGGCAAGTTCGACCGCGCGCTGACCGTGTCGAACGCGACCAGCCGATCCAGCAAGGCGATCGTTTCGGTCATTGCGCGGCCAGCCCGGTCACTTCGCGGCGAAACGCCAACGCATCGCCCCGGTCGGGCATGTCCAGCTCGCGCGCATAGCGATGCCCGGCATAGGTGGCCCAGGCGATGGGGCCCGGCGCCTCGGCATCGCCGATCAGCCGCACCGATCGAATACCCGCATCCGCCCAATCGTCTTGGCGTGCCAGCAGATCGGTGTAGACCGCATTGTTTCCCTGACGTGAGGCGACCATCACCACCGCGTCGCAGCCCATCGGCGTCAACAAATCGGTGTAAGTGCAGTTCGTAACCACCTGATCCCGCTTGATTTCCACCACACCGCGGTTCAGCACGATCTCTACCCCCATTTCCGCCAGCCGGCGATGGATCACGTGCTGTTCCAGCGTGTTCACCGTCCAGTCCGAGACATAGGCCGAGGGCGTCACCAGCACCACGTCGCAACCTTGCGTCGCCAGCAACTCGGCCAGGACGCCACCCATGTAGTAATGATCGTCGTCATAGATCACCACGCGCCCTTTTGGCCAGCGGCCTGCCATGATGTCGTCGGGGGTATAAAGCGGCATGGCCACATCGATGGGCATGGGCACCACGTGCTGGCGGCTGACACCGTCGCGCCGCCAGGTCGAGCCGGTCGCAAGACAAACGTGATCGAACCCGAATTCCAGGATTCCGTCTGCATCAAGTTCGCTGTCGAAATAAATCTGAGCATTGGATTTTTGCCCGATCTGGTATTCCCGGTAATCCACCACGCGCCCCCAGGCCGCAAGGCCCGGCAACTGGCGCTCACCCACCAGGCGGCCGCCCAGTTTGGGCCCGGCCTCGGCCAGCGCCACGTCATAGCCGCGCTCCGCCAGGGCGCGCGTCGCCTCCAGCCCCGCGGGCCCCGCGCCCACTACCAGCACCGACTGGCTGGGCCCCTTTTCGTTCATCCGTTCGGGATGCCAGCCCTTGCGCCATTCTT
>JAASTF010000385.1 GCA_021767525.1 Paracoccaceae bacterium | reverse complement strand
GATAGCCGCCGACATAGCCCACGCCGTTCTCCAACAGCGCCTTGGTCAGGGCCAGTATGCCCTCGCCGGTAAAAGTGTCGCCGTCGCCCTTGCGCAGGTGTTCGACCTCGGCCTTGAAAGATCTTTCCGCCATGTCAGAGCCTCAGAAATCGTGAACGCGCACGTTGCGCAGGATCTTTTGCAACGTGCCGACAAAGGCGCGCTGCTCGTCATCGGGGATGCCGCGGAACATCTGCGCGTGGCTCTCGGCCATATGCGGCCATAGCCTGTCGAATGCGGCACGACCCGCCGTTGTCAGGTGGATGCGCGTGGCGCGGCTGTCGGTCGGGTCGGTCTGGCGACGGATCATCTGGTCACGAGCCAGGCTGTCCAGCGCGCGCGACAGCGTCGATTGCTCGACCACCGCAAAGACCGCCAATTCGCGGATCAGCAGCCCATCATGCACCGACAGAACCGCAAGCGCCCGCATCTGCGGCGTGGTCAGGCCAAGGGCCGCCATTTCCTTGCGCAGGCTGGCGTTGTAACGGCCCATGATGCGGTTCATCAGGTAGGGCGCGAATTGCTCAAGCCCGGTTTCGTTCAGCCGCGCCAGCCGTGGCGGCATCGTGGTTTGCCCCTGCGTCATCGGTGTGGCCCTGCTTTCGTGCATCCGTTCCGGTTACGGCAGCGATAGCAAATTTATATGCGTTTGCAAATAAATTGCGGTGGCATGGCCCATCTGGTCAAGGCGCGGGCGCTGTGGCATCTGGTGCGTCATGCCTGTCGAATTGACCTCTTTGACCCAACTGGCCAGCCTGCCCTTCGATGAGATCATCGATGTGCGTTCCCCCGCGGAATATGCCGAGGACCATGTGCCAGGCGCGATCAACCTGCCCGCGCTGGACAACGACGAGCGCGCGGTGGTCGGCACGATCTACACCCAGGACGACCCGTTCAAGGCGCGCAAGATCGGTGCCGCGCTGGTCGCGCAGAATGCGGCGCGGCATTTGCAGGGCCCGCTGGCCGATCGCGAAGGTGCTTGGCGGCCGCTGGTCTATTGCTGGCGGGGTGGGCAGCGGTCGGGCTCATTCACGTCGATCCTGCAACAGATCGGCTGGCGGGCGGATACGGTGAAGGGCGGTTACAAAAGCTATCGCCGCTTGGTTGTTCGGGCGCTTTACGGTGAAACAGTGCCGCATAAGGTGGTCTTGATCGACGGCGGCACCGGCAGCGCCAAGACCCGCCTGTTGGAGTTGCTGGCTCAGGCCGGCGCGCAGGTGATCGACCTGGAAGGCCTGGCAAACCATCGCGGCTCGCTGTTCGGGGGGCGCGGCGAACAGCCCGCGCAAAAGATGTTTGAATCGCGCCTTGCGATGGCGCTGGTCCGGGCCGATCCCGACACGCCGCTATTTGTCGAGGCGGAAAGCAACAAGGTGGGCGACCTGCTGATCCCGCCGGCGCTTTGGAAGGCCATGCAAGGCGCGCCACGCATCACGGTTCAGGCGCCTGTCGCTGCCCGTGCGGCATTTACCGTGCGCGCCTATGCCGACATGGTCGAAGACCCCGAAAGACTGGCCGACACCATCGCCGCACTTCGACCCTATCACGGCGCCAAACAGGTTGCGGCATGGCAGGAGTTGGCAGCCGAGGGCGCGTTTCAACAGCTGGCCGAGCAGCTGATCCAATCGCATTACGACCCGCGCTATGCCAAAAAGGCCGAAGAGCGTGCCAAGTCGGAAACCGTGTTGGCGCTGGATGCGCTGGATGATGACACGCTGCGCGCCGCCGTGCCGCGCATCCTGTCTATTGCAGGGTGATGCTGGCAGGCCCGTCGGTCAGATGCCCAATAACCGCTGCCCGATGCCCCGCGTCACGTAAACGGGTCACAAGGCGCTCGGCCTGATCCGCCGCAACCGTCGCCAGAAAGCCGCCCGCCGTTTGCGGATCATGCAGCAGCCTGGCCCTTGCAGACTCGGCGCCGAACACGGGAGCAGCATCGCGATTGGGCTGAAACAGTGTCGAAAAATGCCCCTGCTTGGCCAAGTCTTCGGCCCCGTCATACACCGGCACGGCATCAAGATCGATCAACGCGGCGACGCCGGATGCCTGGCATATGGCCATCACATGCCCGGCCAGGCCAAAGCCCGTCACATCCGTCATCGCATGGGCGCCCGACAGGATTTGCGCCGCGTCCGCCTGCGGCTCGGCCATCTGGGCCAGCATTGCCGCCACGTGCCGCCCGTTGGCCTGTCCCATCATGTCGGCGGCCAGGATCGTTCCGCTGCCGATGGGCCGGGTCAGGATCAGGGCATCGCCCGGGCGCGCACCTGCCACGGTAATCGGCTCTAACTTGGCCAAACCCGTCACGGTAAACCCGATCGTGAGCTCGCTGCCCATCGTCGAATGGCCGCCCACGATGGCCGCGCCCGCTGCGCCGAACACGTCGCTGGCGGCGGCCATCACCTCGTCCATCGTGCGGGCCTGCAGATCGGGCGACATGCGCGGCAGGACGATCTGCGCCAACGCCGCCTGCGGTTCCGCCCCCATCGCCCAGACATCTCCCAAAGCATGAATCGCCGTGATCCGTGTCATCAGGTAAGGATCGTCGATGAACGCGCGCAGGTGGTCGGTTGTGATGACCTGCCGGTGATCGCCTATCTGCAGCACCGCCGCATCATCGCCCGGCCCGGTCAGAACATCGCCGCGATCCTGCGTTTTCAGCTGTGTTAGAGCCTGTTTCAGAACGCCACCGCCTACCTTGGCGCCGCACCCGCCGCACAGGGGTTTATCGTCCAGGATCTCGGCCACGCCTTGCGCCATAGTGGCGGGGCGCTCGGGGCGGTTCATCTGCGGCAGCTGGTCCAGGCTGTGCATGAACTTGGTGTCGATGCGGTTCTTCCACCGCCACAGCAACGGGCCGGATACGGCAAAGCCCAGTTTTTCGGCCAAGGCCACCTTGCCGCCCAGCGAGATCAGTTTCAGGTAATCGCGCT
>JAASTF010000384.1 GCA_021767525.1 Paracoccaceae bacterium | reverse complement strand
TCGGGCACGTCCTTGCGGCTGACCCAGCTGGCCGGGCCGACACCATCGGTCAGCGGGTTGCCCGTCGGCACATAGGGAAAGCCGTTGGCCGCGCTGGTGCGCGCCATCTTATCATGGATATCCAGGCGGTCGCCCGGCTGCCCCGAGGGCACGGTCAGCTCGCCCTGGTTGTTGGGCAGAACGAATGTCTTGTCATTGGGCACCGGGAACAGGCCCTGGTTCGCGGCCTCGTTGCCCTCTTCATCCACCAGGGGAAAACCCTCGCGCATGTTCTCGGTCTGAAGGTAGTAGATCAGCCCGGCAAAGAAGATCCAGAAAAGCCACAGGGTCAGGCTGGCCAGATCGAAATTTCCAAAAAATGCTTCAGACATGGTTCTGTCCTTTCGGGTGGGTCAGGTGGGAAAATCGGCAAGCCCGATGCGTCCGGTCTCCCCGCTTTGGGTTAAGGTTGGGCCGCGGAACCGCACCAGCGGCCCCAGGGCGATAAGCGTGACGAAAATCAACGCGATCTCGGTGTGGTAAACGAACGAATATCCGGTGGCCGGCGACATCAGCGGCGCACCCCAGTCGCCCGACAGGGCATGCGCGTTCACCGCGTCGCGCAACGTGCCGCCAATGGCGATCGACAGGCCCGCGGCGGTGGCTTGCGCGGCACCCCAGGCGCCCAGCGCCAGGCCCCGGCCCGCCAGCCCCTCGGCCGGCATCGTCATCGCGGCGGTCAGCGTGGACACGCTGAACAATCCGCCGCCGAACCCGATCAGGGCCGCGCCCGCGAAAAACAAAACGCCCGACTCCAGCGGCGCGGCAAAGATCACCGCCGAAAACGCGATCAGCCCCACCAGCAGCCCGGTGCCCGCCATCCGATAGGCATCGCGCCCCCGGGCCAACCCGCGCCCCGCCAGCCCAAAGGCCAGCAGCGCGCCCGCCGCCCAGGCCGCCGTCAACAGCGTGGTGGAACTGACCGACAGGCCCAGGATCTCGCCGCCATAGGGCTCCAGCAGAACGTCCTGCATGTTGAAAGCCATCGTGCCCAGGAACACCACCGCCAGCAGACGGCCCGCAGTGCCGCCCTGCGTCAGGTCGGTCCAGGCGTCACGGAAGGTGGGCTTGGGCGCCTCGCGCTCGGCGCGGCTCATCGGGCGCACGCGTTCCTGTTTCCACAGGGCCAGCACGTTCAGAACGATGGTCACGACGGCGGTGCCCTGCACCACCTTGATCAACAGGATCTCGTTGAAATCGCGCAGCAGCCAGCCGATCACGATGGCCGACAGCGCCATACCGGCAAGGTAGCTGACATAAAGCAGCGCCACCACGCGCGGGCGGGTGTCATCCGTTGCGCGGTCGGCGGCCAGCGCCAGGCCCGCGGTCTGCGTCATGTGCATCCCCAGGCCCGTCATCAGAAACGCCAGCCCGGCCAGAACCTCGCCCGCAAAGGGCACCTGGTGCACCGTGTTGCCCCCCAGCACCAGCAGGGCCGAGGGCATCACCGCCAGCCCGCCGAACTGCCACAGCGTGCCGAACCACAGGTAAGGGATACGCTTCCACCCGATGGCGCTGCGGTGGTGGTCGGATTTGAAACCCAAAAGCGCTCGGAACGGCGCCGACAGCACCGGCAGCGCGATCATGATCGCCACGATCATCGCCGGCACCGACAGCTCGACGATCATCACCCGGTTCAGCGTGCCCAGCAGCATGACACCGGCCATGCCCACCGACACCTGGAACAGCGACAGGCGCAACAACTGGCGCAGAGGCAGCGCATCGCTCGCCGCATCCGAAAACGGCAGCATGCTCATGCTGAACTGTTTCAGAACCTCTGCGCCCTTGCTCATGACCTGAACTCCAGCGCTTGGGAAATGTAAAAGCCCACCGAAACCCGGCCCACATCGCGCAGCCGCCCGATATCGCGGGTGACATGGGCCAACCGCTTGGGCGCATGCGGGATCATCACGGGGCTGCGGTCGGACCGGGGAAATGCCTTGCCGGCATACCACATGCCCATCAACAGCGGCGTGCGCGGCGCGACGGTAAAGACCACCGGCCCGCTGCTGCGCGCGCCCAGGTTTTCCAGCGCGGCGCGAATATCCTCGGCCCGGTAATAGATCAGGCTGTCCATCGCCATCACCGCGTCGAACCGCCCAAGCGCGGCGTCCAGCATGTCGCCCGCGTGAAACGACACGCGCGGGCGCAGGGCCTCGGGCATCCGCGCCTCGGCGATCCCCACCAGCTGGGGCGAGATATCGACGGCCACCACATCCGCGCCCCGCGCGGCCAGCTCTTGGGTCATCATCCCCGTGCCGCAGCCGGCATCCAGCACCCGCGCGCCCGACAGGTCGTCGGGCAGGCAGGCCAGCATCCGCGCCCGCATGTCGTCGCGCCCCTTGCGCACCGTTTCGCGGATACGGCTTACGGGGGCATCGCTGGTCAGACGGTCCCACACCTTGGTCGCGGTCTTGTCGAAATAGGTTTCGACCCGCGCCCGCGTCGCGCCATAGCTGCCGCTTGCCTGGGGTGTCGGCGTCTGCATCAAATGTGCATCGGATGTGTATGCCTTGTGCATCAGTCGAAACCCAGCAATTCGAATATCTCGCGGTCCTCCATCGGCGCCGGGGCCAGCGGGTCCGTGCCCGCGTAAAGCTGCTCGGCCAGCCGGATGTATTCGGCCCGCGCCATGACGATGTCATCCTCGTCCGGCATCTCGAAAAGAGTCTTCTTTTTCAGGCGGCTACGGCGGATCGCGTCGTAATCGGGCATATGCGCGATCCGCTTGAAGCCGACCTCGCGGCAAAAGCGGTCCACCTCGTCGGTGTCGCGGCTGCGATTGGCCACGCAACCCGCCAGCCGCACCTTGTAGTTCGAGGACTTCGCCTGCACCGCCGCAATGATGCGGTTCATGGCATATATTGAGTCAAAATCGTTCGCAGTCACAATAACTGCCCTATCCGCGTGCTGGAGCGGGGCAGCGAACCCGCCGCAAACCACGTCGCC
>JAASTF010000383.1 GCA_021767525.1 Paracoccaceae bacterium | reverse complement strand
TTCCGCGCATCCTCGGCGGCCTGGTGGGTGGTGACATGGTCGGTCATCGCAAACTCCGGCGTTTTGCCGCCACGCTAGACCGCAGCGGGCGGCGGGGAAAGCCCGTCACGCGCTGTCACCGTTGCGTGACATTGCGTTGCAGCGGCTATGCAGACGGAAAAACCGGGCGCATCGTGATCCAAAGAATGTGGAGGACATGGCCATGACGACACGGTTTGCGAATGTGAAAGCCATCATGCTGAGTTTCGCGATTGCACTGGGCTGGATCGCGAATTGCACCCAGGCGCGGGCGGCGGAAACGCAGGTTCTGACCGTGGCTGGCGGCTGTTTCTGGTGCGTCGAGGCGGATTTTGAAAAGGTGAAGGGCGTGAGCGAGGTTGTTTCCGGCTATACCGGCGGCACCACGGCGAATCCCACCTATAAGCAGGTCACGCGCGGCGGCACCGGCCATTACGAGGCGGTGCAGATCATGTTCGACCCCGACGTGGTCAGCCGGGCGCAGTTGTTGAACATGTTCCTGCGCTCGGTCGATCCGACGGATGCGGGCGGCCAGTTCTGCGACCGCGGCAACAGCTATCGCACGGCGATATTCGTCTCGAACCCGGCAGAAAAACAGTTGGCGCAGCGGGCCATCGCCCAGGCGCAACAACAGCTGGGACAAAAGATCGTGACGCCCGTTCTGGACGCCAAGCGATTTTACAAGGCCGAGGCGTACCACCAGGATTATTACAAGGGTGACAATATCGTACTGACGCGCTTTGGCCCGATTGCGCAGTCGAAGGCTTACAAGCGGTATCGCGATGCCTGCGGGCGCGACGCGCGTGTGCGGCAGCTGTGGGGTGGGGCCGCGCCCTTTGCCAGCTAAAGCAGTGCGGCGACCTGATCGCGGGTGGGGATCGCATCGGCGGTGCCCGCCCGCGTCACCTTGAGCGCGGCGGCGGTGCTGGCGAGGCGCAGCGCATCTTTGGGCGTCATGCCTTGTGACAGGCCCGCCACCATGTATCCGGCAAAGGTATCGCCCGCGCCCGTCGTATCGACAACAGCCACCTTTTGGGCCGGAATCGAGACTGTTTCACCCGTATCGCGCCCGATCCATTCGGCCCCATCAGCGCCTTTCGTCACCACGATTTGCGGCACGGGCAGATCCGTCACCGCCACGCCCAGCGCCTTTGATAGCTGCCGCGCCTCGACCGCGTTGAGCAGCAGCAGATCCACGAAGGGCAGAACCGCCTGCACTGCCGCGACATCGAACGGCGCGGCGGAATAAGCAACCTGAGCGCCCTGTGTGCGGGCGCGCTCGGCGGCCTGAACCTGCAGGTTGGTTTCGTTCTGGAGCAGCAGCCAATCGCCGGGGTTGCACGTATCCAGCACCGCCAGTTGATCGGCGCCCAGCGCGCGGTTTGCGCCGGGATAGAGAACGATCAGGTTTTCGCCCTGCGGATCGACGCAGATATTGGCGTGGCCCGTGCACGTGTCGATCTGCGCGATGGCATGGGTCTGCACACCGTATTGCGCCAGCCGGTCGATCGCCCAGCCGCCATCGGGCCCGACCGCCCCGATATGCACGACATCGGCGCCGGCACGCGCGGCAGCAACCGATTGGTTGGCGCCCTTGCCACCCAGTCCCGTCGTCACATCCATCGCGGCCAGGGTTTCGCCCGGCGCAGGTAAGTGCGGCACGGCATAGAAATGATCGGCGTTGATCGAGCCGAGGTTATAGATCGTCATGCCCGCAGCCTATCGCGGCACAGTGTTGGCGCAAGCGTTAGCCAACCTTGCACGAGGCCAGAACCGCCATGTTCAAGATGTCGGTCGCTGTAGAGGTGGACGAGCAGATCTGGATCGACGCGTCGATGCCCGACAGAATAGGCCCGATCACCGTGGCCCCGGCCATTTCCTGCATCAGCTTGACGCTGATCGAGGCCGAATGCCGCGCCGGCACCACAAGGATATTGGCCGGACCGGACAGGCGCTGGAAAGGATAGGTGGCCTGCGCGCGCGGGTTCAGGGCCACATCGACCGTCATTTCGCCCTCGAACTCGAAATCGACGCCGCGACGTTCCAGCACGTTGGGGGCCAGATGCATCTTTTCGGCGCGTTCCGAGCGGGGATAGCCGAAGGTCGAGAACGAGACAAAGGCCACGCGCGGCTCAAGGCCGAGGTGGCGGGCCACGTCGGCGCTGCGTTCGGCGATGTTGGCCAGATCTTCCTCATCCGGCCATTCGTGCACCAGCGTGTCGGCCACCAGCACGATCCGACCCTTGTGCAAGAGCGCCGTGATGCCCGCCGCGCCGTGTTTGGCATCGGCGTCGAAGACGTGATTGATCAACTCCATCACATGGGCGGATTTGCGGGTCGCCCCGGTGACAAGGCCATCGCCATGCCCATGCGCCAGCATCAGCGCCGCGAAAACATGGCGGTCACGCGCAGCAAGGCGGTGGATATCGTGCCTGTCGTGTCCCTTGCGCTGCAGGCGCTGATAAAGGAACTCCTTGTAAGTATCGAGGTGGCGGGTATTGGCGGCGTTCACCACCTCAAGCTCGCGCACGGCGTCGCCCATACCGGCGGTTTCCAGCTTTTCCTTCACGTCGTTTTCGCGGCCCACCACCAGCGCCTTGCCCAGGCCCTGGCGCTGATACATCACCGCGGCGCGCAGCACGCGCACATCGTCGCCCTCGGCAAAGATCATGCGGGCCTGCGCGTTGCGGGCGCGGGCGTTGATGCCACGCAGGATGCTGGCGGTCGGGTCCATCCGCGACTTCAGGCCCAGTTCATAGGCGTCCATGTCGATGATGGGGCGCCGCGCCGCGCCGGTATCCATGCCGGCCTTGGCGACCGCCGGCGGGACGCGGTGGATCAGCCGCGGATCGAACGGCGTGGGGATGATGTAATCGCGCCCGAATGTCAGCTTGCGGCCATAGGCCATTGCGACCTCGTCGGGCACATCCTCGCGCGCAAGCTCGGCCAGCGCCTCGGCGCAGGCGATCTTCATC
>JAASTF010000382.1 GCA_021767525.1 Paracoccaceae bacterium | reverse complement strand
CGGTGATGTCGATCGGGCCCTTGGTTTCCAGCCCGCCGACCAGCTTGTGATGGTCGATGATGGCGCGAATGTCGGCGTCGTTCACGCTGGCGGGCAGCTCGGCGGGGTTGTTGGTGTCGACGATCACCACGGGCGCGTCGGCATCGACATCGGCGATGATCTCGGGCTTGTCGAGGTTCCAGCGTTCCAGCATGAACGCCGCTTCGGTGTTGGGTTCGCCCAGCAGAACGGGCTTGGCGGCCTCGCCCTTGATTTCGTTCAGGTACCAGGCCCAGACGATGGGCGAGCCGGTGGAATCGGTGTCGGGGGATTTATGGCCAAAAACAAGCGTTGTCATTGCGGGTGCCTCGTTCGAATACGTGATTTCGCGCGCCTTATAGGGGCGTGGTGCGCGCTTGTCACGTGCTGCGATGCAGCGTGGGCCGCGCGCATGGCGGATTTGCATCAAAGCGGCGTCCGGGCATAGTGGGCGCATGGGGCAGATGGCGGAAACCGATCTTTACGCGCCGGTCAAGGCGTTCCTGGAAACGCAGGGCTATGAGGTGAAGGCCGAGGTGGGCGGCGCCGATGTGATGGCCTGCCGTGGCGACGCGCCGCCGCTGATCGTCGAGCTGAAATCGGCCTTTTCGCTGGTGCTGCTGCACCAGGCCTGCGACCGGCTGACGGTGACCGACCGGGTCTATGTCTGCGTGCCGCGCCGCACCGGAAAGGCCAGTTGGGCCGCGCTGAAGGCCAATATCAAGCTGTGCCGCCGGCTGGGGCTGGGCGTGATGACGGTGCGCCCGCGCGATGGCCTGGTCGAGGTGCATGCCGAGCCGGGGCCCTACGCGCCGCGCCATAACAAGGCCAAGGCCGCGCGGCTGATGCGCGATTTCACACGGCTGCGGGGCGATCCGAACACGGGCGGCACGCGTGGCGCGGTGATGACGGCCTATCGGCAGGATGCGCTGTCGGTGGCGCGCCACCTGGCGGGCGCGGGCGCGTGCAAGGGTGCGGTGGTGGCCAAGGCGGCGGGCGTGCCGAATGCCACGCGGATCATGGCCGACAACCATTATGGCTGGTTCATGCGCGTGGCGCTGGGGGTTTACGACCTGACCGAGGACGGCCGCGCGGCGGTTACGGATCGAACGGCAGAGGCGTGACGGTGAAGCCCTCGTTTTCCAGCAGGCGCAGCACGCCGGTTTCGCCCGGCATATGCGCGGCGCCGGCGGCCAGGAACACCGATTTGCCAACCGCCTGATCCAGCAGCAGGTCAACCCAGGCGCGGTTGCGCCGGGTCAGCAGCAGGTCTTCGAATTGGGCGAATTCCTCTTCCGCGGCGTCGCCGCCCGAACGCAGCGACAGGTAGCGGGAATATTCCCACACCAGCGCGACCTCGCCCGACAGATAGCGTTGCAGCAGCGTGTATTGCAGGTCGTCGGCATCGTCGGCAAAGGCGAAGGACAGGCGCAGCATCTCGATCTGTTCGTCCATGTCGTAGGCGTCGGTCAGGGTCATGACGGTGCGCCAATCCTCAAGCGACAGGTCGGGCACGCCCTGCGCTTGCGCGGTTTTGGCCAGCAGCATGTCGATCCCCTCGGCATTCAGCGCGCCCGAGCGCGCCTGGCACGGGCCGATGCCCAGCATCATCGAGCCCCAGATCGGTTTCATCTTGGCCGCCATGAAACCGGGAAAGCCGCGCGCCTCCATCTGCGATTTGAACAGCTGCCAGTCGTCCTCGCCCAGCAGGTCGGGCAACGTGGCGCCTTGGGTGATGAACATCAGCGACGGATCGCTGCCAAAGGCGGTTTGGGCCTTGGCCTTGTCGGTTAGGTTCATTTCGAAATAGGCGACATCGGCATCGCCGATCAGCGGCGACAGGGCGGCGGCGTGCGCCTCGGTCAGGTCGTGGCGGATGTGGTAGGTGCCAAAGATCGTCAGCCGCGTGTCGCCCCGGATGGCCTGCCACAGCAGGCCGGTGGGGTGGGGCGTGTCGGCCACCGCCGCGTCCAGCTGGGCGCGGGTGTTGGCGGGCATTTCGGCGATAAGGTCTGTGCCTTCGCACAGTGCCGCCGCCGGACCGGCCAGCCCGATGAATACCAGAAACCCAAAAACCAGACGCATCCTACCTATCCTTTTCATCCTGCCCCTACGGCGCAGGCTACGCGGCGCGGGCGGCCGGGGCAATCGGATGCAAAAAATTTGCGGCGGCTTGTTGACTCGGAAAAATCTTGTCCCTAGCTATGCGCCGTTAGCACTCACCATAGTCGAGTGATAACGGTCCTTCGGGGAGCGAGGGGCCTTTAGGGAGAAACTTTGAGCCAAGGAGCCTCAGAGATGGCATTTAAACCGCTTCATGACCGCGTGCTGGTTCGCCGCGTAGAGAGCGAAGAGAAAACCGCAGGCGGCCTGATCATTCCCGACAGCGCCAAGGAAAAGCCCGCGGAAGGCGTTATTGTTGCGGTCGGCGCTGGCGCCAAGGACGATGACGGCGATCGCATCAAAATGGACGTGCAAGAAGGCGACAAGGTGCTGTTCGGCAAGTGGTCGGGCACCGAGGTCACCATCGACGGCGAAGAGATGCTGATCATGAAGGAAAGCGACATCATGGGCATCATCGCGTAAGGCCCCGCGCCACGCGATACGACCCATACCTGCTTTTCCCACCAAACTTTAAGTTCAGGAGAGACAAACATGTCTGCCAAGGACGTCAAATTCGATACCGATGCCCGCAACCGTATGCTGAAGGGTGTCAACATCCTGGCCGATGCGGTCAAGGTGACCCTGGGCCCCAAAGGCCGCAACGTTGTGCTGGACAAGTCGTTCGGCGCCCCCCGCATCACCAAGGACGGTGTGTCGGTCGCCAAGGAAATCGAGCTGGAAGACAAGTTCGAGAACATGGGCGCGCAGATGGTGAAAGAAGTCGCCAGCCGCACCAATGACGAGGCCGGCGACGGCACCACCACCGCGACGGTTCTGGCCCAGGCCATCGTCAAGGAAGGCATGAAGGCGGTTG
>JAASTF010000381.1 GCA_021767525.1 Paracoccaceae bacterium | reverse complement strand
CTCGCCCGGCAGCACGAAATGCGCAACAGCGGCCAGCATCATCGGCATCGTGTAAAACAGGATCGATGCGCGCGATACGGTCGTGTTGTCGAGCGCCCAGAACAGGCAGACGAATTCGAACCCGAATAACGCACCCAACAGAATGCCCGAGGCCCAGTACCTCCGGTCGAAATCCACACGCACCCCGCGCCACCACATCCAGATCAGCAACACCCCCAGCGCCCCAACCGATCGCAGGCCGGCCATGAATACCGGCTGAAAGCCGCCCGTGCCGACCTTGATCACCACCTGGTTGAAGGCCAGCAGGCAGGCAAACCCCACCAGTGACACCACTCCGAACAGGTCGATATGATCCTTGCGCTCCATCGCCGGCAGTCAGAGGGCAAAGCCCGCCCGCCGTCAAGCGCCCTTACTTCTTGAACCGGCTGAAAAACCGCGGGTTCCGGGCCACGAAATCGTCAATGATGCGTCCCAGCCCGCCCTTGGATTGCCATTTCAGATAGGCCCAGCCCGACCCCGCCCCCACCAGCGCGCCCGCCGTGTCGACCATCAGATCGCCCATCGTGTCCATCAGCCCGGATTTCTGCATGTTGAACCCAAACAGCTGATCCATGCCAAACTCGAAAATTTCCCACAGGGCGCCGATGGCCAGCGCAAAGCAAAAGGCGAAAAAGGCGATGGCAAAGGGCGGCGCAGCGAAACGGTCGCCCTGGAACATCATGAAGACCAGAACAAAGCCGATCAGCCCGAACCCCACCGCGCTGCCGCCATGCATGGCGATGTCCCACCACCAGAAGCGTTCGTAGAAATCGAACACCTCGCCCAGAAACAGCGTGCCGCCGACGAACATCACGATGGCGGCGACGAAACTGGGCGGCACCACGATCTCGGCCCAGCGGGCGACATAGACCGGCGCCATCGACAGAACCAGCGTGGCCAGCGACACGAAGGCCAACGGCCAGTTGCCCACGAACAGCGCATCCAGCATAAACAGCACCAACAGCGCCCAAATGCCCTTGGCCAGCCAGGTTTGCTCTGCGAACATGCGTCCTCCATTCCGTGTCGATCCCGATATATGCCTTCCACCCCGCTCAGACTAGCCAGTTACAACCTGCAAAAATGCGTCGGGCTTGACCTGCGGCGCCGGCCGGACCGGTCGTTGCGCGTGATCGCGGGGCTGGGCGCGCAGATCGTGGTGCTGCAAGAGGCCGACAAGCGCCTGCCGCCGCGTCCCGCCGCCCTGCCCGCCCATATGGCGCGCGAGGCCGGCTGGCAGGTCGTCGACCTGGGCGAGCCGGGCGGCAGCCTGGGCTGGCATGGCAACGCGATGCTGCTTGCGCCCGATTTGCGGGTCACCGGCACCCGGCATCTTGAGTTACCGGGGCTTGAGCCGCGCGGCGCCATCGCCGTCGACCTGGCCACGCCGCTGGGCCCGCTGCGCGTGCTGGGCGTGCATCTGGGGCTGGTGAAACGCTATCGCCTGCTGCAGCTGGCCGCGATCATGCGCCACCTGCGCGCCGCCCCGCCCAGCCCCACGGTGATCGCGGGCGATTTCAACGATTGGGGCGCGGGGCGCGACTTGGATGCGCAAGTGCCGGGGCTGCGCTTTGTCCCCTCGGCCCCCAGCTTTCCCAGCCCGCGGCCCGTTGCGGCGCTGGATCGCTTCCTGATCTCGCCCGACCTGCGCGCACATTCCAGCGGCGTCTACCACGCCCGGCCCGCGCGCATCGCCTCGGATCACCTGCCGGTCTGGGTCGATCTTGCGCGCGCGTGATGCGCCGGGCACTCTGAGCACTTACAAAGGAGCGATCCATGACCAGGTACTTCGTGTATGACGTGTTCACCGACGCGCCCTTTGGCGGCAACCAATTGGCCGTTTTCCCAGACGCCGCCGCCCTGCCCGAGGCCGATCTGCAAAAGATCGCGGCCGAGTTCAATTTTTCGGAAGTCACCTTTGTCTATCCGCCCGAACACAGCGCCAACACCGCCCGCGTTCGGATTTTCACGCCGACGATGGAAATCCCTTTTGCCGGGCATCCCACCATCGGCACGGCGGTGGCGCTGGAGGATTTGGGCCACGGCCCCGACATGGTGCTGGAATTGGGCGTGGGCCCGATCCGCGCGCAGGCCGACAATGGCGCAGCGCAGTTCACGACCGAGGCCAGTTTGGAAACGCTGGCCCAGCCCGATCCCGACTTGGTGGCGCGCGCGCTGGGGCTGCGGCCTGCGCAGATCGTGACCGACACGCACCCGCCAGTCATGGCCTCGCTCGGGTTGCCCTTTACGCTGACCGAACTGGCCGACCGCGTCGCGCTGTCGGCCATCCAGACCGAGATTGCGGCCTTTCGCGAAGGCAACGCGCGCTATCCCGGCGCGCTGGATTTCGCACAGCTGGCCTATGTGCGCGACGGCAGCCGGATCGACGCGCGCATGTTCGCGCCGCTCGACAATATCCCCGAAGACCCGGCCACCGGCAGCGCGGCGGCCACGCTGGCCGCCTTGCTGGCACAGGTCCTGGGCCGCGATCTGACGCTGGATTACGCGCAGGGCGATGACATGGGCCGGCCCAGCCGCATCCATTTGCGCACCGATGGGCCGCACGTCACCGTATCGGGCCGCGCGGTCAGGGTGATGGAGGGCGCGTTGGTCTATACGCCATAATCCCCGCTGACGCTGCCCAAACACCATCTGCCGGGCGCCGGACCACTGGGTAGGCTGGGCACCCTTGGTCGCGCAGGTTAAGCCCGAAAGCCTGACCAAGGCAGGTCGATACCGGGAAACCCGGCCGCCTTTTCCCATGACAGGGCCCGGCCGGTCATGCATTCTGACAGGACAACCAGTGGGGGACTTTTACCATGAGCCTGATGAAAACACTCGCCAAGGTCGCCATCGGCGTGGCCGTGGCCAAGGGCGCCAGCGCCATGATGCAACGCCGCGCGGGCGGTGATGCGCAACCGGGCGGCGGCCTGATGGGCCAGTTGCAGCGCCAGATGCAAGAGCGT
>JAASTF010000380.1 GCA_021767525.1 Paracoccaceae bacterium | reverse complement strand
CTGTCGGGCGACCAGATCATCGGACCGTTGATCACCCGTTTCACGCCTGCTTCGGCAGCCGCCGGAACGCGGTCCATCGCGCGCATGACGTTTTCCATGATCCGTTCCAGATCGTCGGGGAACAGGTCATGCGCGAAATCCAGCGGCGTGCCATCCTCGGCCCAAAACCGCATGTCACGTTCATAGGCGCCGATCAGCAGGCCCTTGCCTTCCTGGCGCAGGTAGTATTCGCCGTCGCGGTCGGCGACCGAAGGCAGGCGGCGGTCCATGCCGGCCACCTGCGGGATGGTTTCGGTGACGAAATACTGGTGTTCGGTCGGTTGCAGCGGCACCTCGATCCCCGCCAGTTTCGCCACCTCGCGCCCCCAAAGGCCGGCGGCATTGATCACCCACTGCGTGCGGATATCGCCCTTGGGCGTGCGGACGATCCATGTGCCGTCGGGCTGTGCCTCGGTCGCGGTGACGGGGGTAAAGCGATAAATTTCCGCCCCGCGCCGCCGCGCGCCCACGGCATAGGCATTGGTCACGCCCGACGGGTCGACATTGCCGCCATCGGGTTCGAACATGATGCAGCGGATACCGTCGAAATCCACGAGCGGATGCAGGCGCTCGGCCTCATCCCGCGATACTTCGTGAAAGTTCATGCCGTAAAGGCGGGCCTTGGCCTCTTGCAGGCGCAGCTGGTGTTCGCGGTTCTCGGTCTGCGCCAGGTACAGGCTGCCGGGTTGAAAGACGCCGCAGCTTTGGCCGGTTTCGGCCTCAAGCTCTTTGTACAGGTTCATCGTGTAATGCTGCAGGCGGCTGATATTGGCGCTGTCATGCAGCCCGTGGATATTGGCCGCCGCGTGCCAGGTGCTGCCCGACGTCAGCTCATCGCGTTCCAGCAGGACCACATCGGTCCAGCCCAGCTTGGTCAGGTGGTACAGGATCGAGCATCCGATGACGCCGCCGCCGATCACGACAGCCTGGGCATGGGTCTTCATAGGGGCCTCTTGGGCAGGTGTGTTTCGGCCAACCTGACGCGGCCAGGGGCGCACAAGTTGCCTGTTCGCGACATGATCGGTCGGGCCTGCACAATTCTGCGCCGCGCTTAGCCGCCGGGGCATTCGGTCAGGTATTCGCTGCCCAGATGCGGCGAATAGATCCAGACGCCACCATGATGGCGCGCAATGAAATAGCGGGTCGGTTCGGGAATATCCTCGACCAAACACTCGGCGTCGCGCAGTTCGGCCTGCATGTCGCGCACGGGCACGCGGCTGGTGAAGGTGCATTGAACATGACCCATATCCAGCCGGTCCGCCGTCAGGCGGATGCGATCGACGGCGCAGGTTGTGTCGCTGGACACGAAATTGCCGTGCAAGCCCTGTGCCGCCACCGTGGCGGGCAGCAGCACCAAGGTCAGCGCCATCCATGCTTTCATCGCGGTTTCCTTTCCTTCGCCCAATGATGGACAGCAGAGCATGGGCCCGCATACTGGTGCAAACGATTATCGAGGTGTGGCCATGTCAAAACATCTGGTGCCCGATGCCGACAGCATCGCACACGCGCTGGAGGCCGCGGGAAAACCCGAGGCGCGCCGCGATTTCGAAGACGCCTTGGCGCGGGGTGACAAGATCGCTGCGCTGCGCATCGCGCGGCAGGCCGGTGTGATCGGCGCGGACGATAGGTAAGGCACTGGGCTGCGACACCGTCTGTCGCAAACGGACATGAACCACCTTTGAAAGCCCGCAGGCTGGGCCCAACGGCCAAAACCGGGAGGCAGGCATGAAAACCACAACGCGCGTGGCGGTGATCGGCGGCGGGGTCGTCGGGTGCAGCGTTCTGTATCACCTGACGAAACTGGGCTGGTCCGACGTGATGCTGATCGAACGGTCCGAGCTGACCTCGGGCAGCACCTGGCACGCGGCGGGCGGGTTTCACACGCTGAACGGCGATACCAACATGGCCGCGCTGCAGGGCTATACCATCCGTCTTTACAAAGAGCTGGAAGAGATCACCGGCATGTCCTGCGGGCTGCATCACGTGGGCGGCGTGACGTTGGCGGACAACCAGGAACGGATGGACATGCTGATCGCGGAGCGGGCCAAGCACCGCTACATGGGGTTGGAAACCCAGATCGTGACACCCGACGAGATCGCCAGGATCGCGCCGGTGACCAATCTCGATGGCATCATCGGCGGGCTGTACGATCCGCTGGACGGCCACCTTGACCCCTCGGGCACCACCCACGCCTATGCGCGTGCGGCGCGGATGGGCGGCGCCACGATCGAAACGCATTGCATGGTGCGCGAAACCAACCAACGCCCCGATGGCACCTGGGACGTGGTCACCGACAAGGGCACGATCCATGCCGAACACGTGGTCAACGCCGCGGGCCTTTGGGCGCGCGAGGTGGGCGCGATGGCGGGCGTCTATTTCCCGCTGCACCCCATGGAGCATCAATACATCGTCACCGAGGATGTGCCGCTGATCCTGGAACTGGCCAAGGACGGCCGCGAACATCCCCACGTCATGGACCCGGCCGGCGAAAGCTATCTGCGGCAAGAGGGCAAGGGCCTGTGCATCGGGTTCTATGAACAGCCCTGCCGCCCCTGGGCGGTCGATGGCACGCCGTGGGAGTTCGGGCATGAGTTGCTGCCCGACGATTTCGAAAAGATCGAAGACAGCATCGCCTTTGCCTATGCCCGCTTTCCGGCGCTGGAAAAGGCCGGTGTCAAATCGGTGATCCACGGGCCCTTTACGTTTGCCCCGGATGGCAACCCGCTGGTCGGGCCGGTGCCGGGGATGCGCAATTACTGGTCGGCCTGCGCGGTGATGGCCGGGTTCAGCCAGGGTGGCGGTGTGGGGCTGATGCTTGCACAATGGATGGTCGAGGGCGAGACCGAGCGCGACACCTTCGCCATGGATTGCGCCCGCTTCGGCGACTGGATCACCCCGGGCTACACCCGCCCCAAGGTGATCGAGAATTACCAGAAACGCTTTTCCGTCAGCTACCCGAACGAGGAACTGCCCGCCGCGCG
>JAASTF010000379.1 GCA_021767525.1 Paracoccaceae bacterium | reverse complement strand
GGCCCCAACGGTCGATGCGGATGGTGGCCGGGGCGGCCAGCCCCTTGAGCGTCAGTTCGGTCATCTGGGGCATCCTTTCGTCAGTATTCGCTGATCGCCCGCGCCGCTTCGGAGGCGAGCGGGACGAAGTTTCGGGTGAATTCCTCGGGTGTCCACTCGGCCTGGCTGCCGGCGACATGGATGGCGGCCACCGGCGCGCCGGTGGCGTCAAGCACTGGAAAACCCACGGCGATTTCGCCGGTCAGGATCTGGCTGATCCCCAGCGCATAGCCCTGATCGCGCGTTTCGGTGACCTTTTGCAGTATCGCCGGAACCTCGGTGATCGTTTCGGGGGTAAAGGGCTGCCTGTCCGATCGGTCAAGGATATCGCGCACCTGCGCATCGGGTAGTTTCGACAGAATCGCCCAGCCGCCCGAGCTGCAAAAGGTGGGCACGCTGTGTCCGACCAGCGTCGTGTAGAAATTTTGTCGCTTACTTTGTAGGCGAACCGCATAAACAACGCGCAAATCATCGAATAGCGAAAGATCGACCCGTTCGCGCACGATCTTGCGCAATTCCTGCAAGACGGGGGTCGCGCGGCGCACCAGCGGATCCAGGCGCAGGTAATCCAGCGTGTGATCCAGGATACGGATGCCCGGCACAAAGCCGCGCCCGGTGGGGTCGCGCCGGATATAGCCCATCATGCGCAGGCTGTGCACCATGCGTTGTGCCGCGCTGCGATCAAGCTGTGCCTGTTGGGCGATTTCCGACAATGACAGCGGCGCATCGGCGTGGTGAAATGCCGACAGAACCTGCATCGCGCGTTCGATCGATCGCACGAACAACGGGTCGGCGCGCTGGTCGTCGCTCAGGTCGCGCTGGCCGGGTTCGGCGCGGGTGGTGTTGCGGGCCATTGCTTCTCTTCCGCTGGGTCAAGGGCGTTGACAGGACGCAAATCCCGCCTCTAACCTAAAAATACAATGCAAGTGTATCGCATGGCAATACACTTTGTTCGAACCGGGATTTTCGCAGCGCGCCGGAAAGCGCCGCGTAGCAGAGCGAGGATGGGGGATGACGCGCAGGGTCGCGCTGGCTGGCTTCTTGCATGAAACGAACACCTTTGCGCCGACCAAGGCGCAGATGTCGGATTTCGTGCAGGGCGGGGGCTATATGCCGATGGCGCGCGGCGCCGATGTGCTGACGCGGGGGCGCGATATCAATCTTGGTATCGGCGGGGCCGTCCAGCATGGCGAGGCCGCCGGGTGGAAGATGGAGCCGCTGCTTTGGGCGGGGGCGATCCCGTCGGCCCACGTGACGCAAGACGCCTATGACGCCATCACCGGCGAGATCATCGAGATGCTGCAACAGGCCGGGCCTTTGGATGGCGTGTTCCTGGACCTGCACGGCGCGATGGTGGCCGAGCATGTCGATGACGGCGAGGGGGCGTTCCTGGCCCGTGTGCGCGACGTTGTGGGCGCGGATGTGCCGATTGCCTGTGCGTTGGATCTGCATGGCAATATCACCCAGCAAATGGTCGATGCGGCGGATGTGCTGGTTGGTTTTCGCACCTATCCGCATGTGGACATGGGCGAAACCGGCCGCCGCGCCGCGATGCAATTGGATCGGCTGATGGAGCGCGGCGCGCCCTTCGCCAAGGCGTTTCGGCGCATCCCCTTCCTGGTGCCCATCGCCTGGCAAAGCACCCGCGCGCAGCCCGCGCAGGGCGTTTACGACCTGGTGGCAGGGCTTGAGGGCGGCGGCGTCAGCGCGACCTCGTTCTTCTTCGGCTTTCCCGCGGCGGATTTCCCTGGCTGCGGCCCCACTGTGATCTGCTATGGCGATACCCAGGCCGATGCCGATGGCGCCGCCGACCGGATCGAGGCGGCGGTGCTGGCGGCTGAGGCGCAGTTTGCCGGCAAAACCTACGGCCCCGACGATGGCTTGAAAGAGGCGATGCGCCTGGCGAAGACGGCCACGAAACCCATCGTCATCGCCGACACGCAGGACAATCCCGGCGCGGGTGGCGACAGCAACACCACCGGCATGTTGCGCGCCATGGTCGCCAACAACGCGCATGGCGCAATGGGCAACATGGTCGATCCCAAAGCCGCCGCCGCCGCACATGCCGCAGGGCAGGGCGCCGAGATCGAGATCGAGCTGGGCGGGTTTTCCAACGTGCCGGGCGACGCGCCCTTCAAGGGCCGCTTCACGGTGGAAACGCTGTCGGATGGCCATCTTGTCGCCTCGGGGCCTTTTTACGGCGGGGCGCCATTGGATATGGGGCCATCGGCCTGCCTGTGCATCGGTGACGTGCGCGTGGTCGTGACCACGAACAAGGCGCAGATGGCCGACCAGGAAATGTACCGCTTCGTCGGGATTGAGCCGACTGAGCAGCCCATCCTGGTCAACAAAAGCTCGGTCCATTTCCGCGCCGATTTCGACGCCATCGCCGAAACCATTCTGACCTGCGTGGCGCCCGGCCCGATGGCCGTCAGCCCCGCCAGCCTGCCGTTCACACGGCTGGCACCCGGTATCCGGCTCGAGCCGCTGGGCCAGCCCTTTGATCCGGCCAAAACCTACGGAGGGGCGGCGAACGAACCCGCCTGACCGGCGGACACTCAGACAACAAAACCACGCCGAAAAGGGTGCCAAGCCCGGGCGTAACCTTAACCAACCAACGGGAGTTGAAGATGACGAAACCACTTGATCTTGCCAAATGGCCGGCCGCGATGGGGCGCGCCATGCGCAATTCGGTCATGACCGCCTCGGTTCTGGCCTTTGCCGCGATGGCCGCACCGCTCAGCGCGGAAACGCTGGTCGCGGTCAAACACTCGGCCTTGCGCGTGCTGGACCCGATCCTGACCACCGCCTACATGAGCCGCAACCACGGCTACATGATCTATGACACGCTGTTCGCGCTGGACGAAAACGTCATGCCGCAGCCGCAGATGGTTGATACGTGGGAAGTGTCCGATGACGGGCTGACCTACCGCTTTACCCTGCGCGAGGGGCTGAAGTTCCACGATGGCGCGCCGGTGACCGGCGATGACGTCGCCGCCTCGATCGCGCGCTGGGGTCAG